>NZ_LFZV01000001.1:1937870-2225037 GCF_001183965.1 Bacillus sp. FJAT-27916 | reverse complement strand
TTAGGGAATTTATAGAATAATTAATAATAATTTATAATTAATTAGTTATACACTTCTACCTAAAGGAGGCAAAAACCGATTAAAAGCTGATAAGCTCCAGGATTGAAAGCGCTTTTATTGTTAATTCATTCCCATATTAAATTTTAGGAGGAAATAAAAGTGATCAGTGTGAATGAACTGTTGGAAAAGAAAATGATGCCCATTGCTGGAAAAATAGGTGGAAACAAGTTTCTGATTGCTATTCGGGATGGTATTACAATTGCAATGCCATTAATCATTATTGGCTCCCTTTTTATGATTATAGCTAGTTTCCCAGCCCCGGGTTGGGAAGCATGGTTAGGTGAAGTTGGAATTGCTGATTTTTTATGGAAAGGGACGGATAGTAGTTTCGGACTAATTGGTTTAATAGCCAGTTTCGGGATTGCTTATAGTTTAACGAGGCAATTTAATGTAGACGGAATTGGATCAGGCATCATTTCATTGTCTGCTTTTATTATTGCAACTCCGTTTATTTCATCCGAAGCAGGGGCTGGAATGCCAATCGCTTATATGGGTGCGAAAGGGTTGTTTATTGCAATTATTATGGGATTGCTTAATGGTTATATATATCAATGGTTCATTAATCGTAATATACAAATCAAACTTCCTGACAGTGTACCTCCAGCTGTCTCTAGAAGTTTCAGTGCGATTATTCCTGGAGCAGTCATTATAACTATGTGGTTAATTATTTATTCTATTCTTAGCACATTAGATTTACCCAATGTACATGACATTGCACAAGTAATCTTAGGAAAACCTTTGGGGTTATTAGGAAACAACGTCTTTGGTGCAATCATTGTTGTTGGTTTGAATAGTTTATTCTGGTTTGTTGGTATTCATGGGGGTAACGTAGTTAATTCAGTGATGCAGCCTATTTGGATCGCCAACTTAGATGAAAATCGTGTTGCTTATCAAGCTGGCCAAGAATTAAATAATATTATCACACTTTCATTCATGGATAACTTTGTCTATATTGGCGGTGGAGGAGCGACAATTGGCTTAGTTTTAGTTCTAGGATATTTAGCACGTAAAAAGAAAACAAGCAAACAAACAAAAGCGTTAGCACCGATAACTGTTGTACCTGGCTTGTTTAATATTAATGAACCGGCCATGTTCGGTATTCCGGTAGTTTTGAATGTTTTGTTATTTATTCCCTTTATCCTAGCACCAATGGTAAATGTAGTTGTCACTTATTTAGCAATGGCATCGGGAATCGTACCGCTTACTAGAGCTGCTGCCTCTTGGACGATGCCACCGATATTTAGTGGTTTTTTAGTCACAGGTAGTATAAGTGGTGCAATTTTGCAGGTTGTTTTAATAGTATTAGATATCCTGCTTTACTTACCATTTGTATTAGCTATCGAAAAACGTTTTAAATCGCAAGAATAAAAAGTATCTTTTGTTGAATGTTTATAGTTTATACGAAAGAATGAAAAACGGTGTTTGGCATAATAACATTACAGAAGTTTCTATAAAGATATAGACAAATATACCACTGAGCAAATTCAGATAACATATTTACGACTCCTAACTATTTATCTTAAGTGTATGATCAAAATAAGGTTTGGCAATAAAGACCGATGAAGGGAAGTATTACGATGAAAAAACGATTGATTAGCTCAAATGCATCAGAAATCTTGGCGATGAATGCATCAGAATTGAAGCAAAGTATTAAAGCGAGTGAAGGACGCGTTATTATGTCTGAAAATGTTGCAATTCGTGAGCCTTATATTGAGGATATTACCAATGCAGAAATTGCTCGTGCGTTCGGGGCAGACTTGATTCTCTTGAATGGTGTTGATGTGCTTTCACCACGGATTGAAGGACTGGATAATGAAGAGGGCTCTATCGTTAATGCGCTTCACAGATTGGTCGGCCGTCCAATTGGTGTCAATTTAGAGCCGGTGGACAATTCTGCGAATATGGCAGAAGAAAGATTAGTCATTTCAAAAGGTCGGCAGGCTAATCTAAAAACCATACAAGAAATAGAAAAATTAGGATTTGATTTTGTGTGTTTGACAGGTAATCCGGGCACTGGTGTCACAAATGAGCAAATTAAAACAACGATAAAGCTTACTAAAGAACATTTTTCTGGATTAATTATAGCTGGGAAAATGCATGGAGCAGGAGTAGATGAACCAGTTGCAGATGAAGAAGTAGTGAAAGGTTTTATAGATTCAGGTGCAGATATTATTTTAGTTCCAGCAGTAGGTACTGTTCCAGGCTTTGATGATGAGCAGATGAAGATTATTGTTAAAAGTGCTCATCAAAATGACGCCCTTGTTCTATCTGCTATTGGCACAAGCCAAGAAAGTGCTGATCAAGACACGATTAAACAAATTGCCATCCGTAATAAAATCTGCGGTGTGGATATTCAACATATCGGTGACGCGGGGTATGCCGGGCTTGCTCCTGTTGAAAATATATTCGCTATGAGCAAAGCTATCCGTGGTATTAGGCATACAGTTTCTATGGTTGCTCGCTCTATTAATAGGTAAGGGCTATATGAACATAATTTACTAAAGAGGCAAGTTACATGAATAGTAATACATTCCGCGTTCTATCATTTTAATCTAATGGTCACGAATTAAATAAAGGAGGAACAACTATTGAAAACGATTATGTTAGTATGTGCAGCGGGAATGAGTACTAGTTTGTTAGTAACAAAAATGCAAAAGTCAGCCGAAAAACAAGGAATTCAGGCTGATATATTTGCGATATCAGCACAAGAAATTGACATAATAATTGAACAGAAAAATGTAGACGTATTGTTATTAGGGCCTCAAGTCAAATATATGCAAAATCAAATTGAATCAAAACTAGCAGGAAGGAATATTCCTGTAGCAGCGATTAACATGCAAGATTACGGAATGATGAATGGTGAAAAGGTTCTTGATCAAGCGTTGCATTTAATTGAAAACAGGTAATAATCATAATCATGTTGGAGTTAAAATAGCAGTTAATAGAAGGAAAGAGGGGGCAACAATGTCATTGGAAACGAATGATTATTACACGGTGGCCTTTCAAATAATTAGTAATGTTGGTACAGCTAAAAGCTTAGTGATGGAAGCGCTTTATGCAGCGAAAGAGGGGAATTTTGACGCGGCGGAAGAAAAGTTGGCAGAATCAAAACACTTCTTTGTTGAGGGTCATAGAATGCATGCATCTTTAATTCAAAGAGAAGCTAATGGAGAAAAGCTTGAATTCTCGCTTATACTTATGCACGCAGAAGACCAGATAATGAGTGTAGATACAATTACAATGCTCGTTATAGAAATGATTGAAATATATAGGCGGTCAATCTAGAGATGAAGGTATGAAAGGGTTCCTTGAGCAGTTTTGCTGGCTCTCGGAACTCTTTTCTATTTAGGGAGAATCCGAGTCTAGTAAAATAGATGAGGATAGTGGAAAAATGATACAGAAATAAAGGTGTTCAAGCAAGTATGTAGAATACAAGATAGAGCTGATTTTGATTCAACTATGATACGAAAATAATTCGGTAGAAGGGAGACATTCATGAAGATTAAATTGCTTTCTCTTTTCATTTTTGTTATGAGCACTATTTATATCTTTCTCATCCCATCAGAGCCTTTTTGGCTGAAGATTTTGTTCAAGCTCATTCCGATGTGGCTGATCATCTATTTTGCCTTTATCCAGAGAACGGATCGTGTTCGGACAAATAAAGGGCTTATCCTCGCGGGTCTTGTCTTTTGCATGTTTGGAGATGGATTACTACATTGGTTTTTGATTGGGCTGAGCTGTTTTTTGATTGGGCATATTATTTATATTTTTGGCTTTCTGAAACGGTGGAGCTTTTCGGCGCTTCGCTTCTTATCCATCCTGCCGCTTCTCGCATTTGATTTTTTCATAGGGAATCTATTAGTTCAAGCACTTCAGGAATCAGGGAAGGATGATTTGATCATTCCAGTGATTTTCTATATTGGGGCGATTTCAATCATGGCTTGGGCTGCTTTTATGACCGGCAATCGGTTTGCCATCATCGGCAGCTTGCTCTTTGTCGTTTCTGATACCGTCTTATCATGGAATATGTTTGTATCGGACGTTCCTTACTCACATGTCCTTATTATGACTACCTATTATGCTGCTCAATATTGCATTGCCTCTAGTGTTAGACAAACAAGCAGTCTTGAAGGAGCAGGAGCTCATATAAAGGGGCCTAGGTATTCTTAGCCGCTTTAATGTTCAGATTGGGGTGATAATCATTAAAAAAAAGAATTTAGTCTTTTATTTGAGGATAGGGTTTTTTGTTGGATTAGGAATTGGTCTATTTGTCACATCTTTCTCTTCGATTGAGACAATAGGTGAGGGGATAACGACCACCAATACGAAAGAATTGTCAGAGTATGTGGTAATGGTATTGAGATGGGCTTTTGCAACTAGTCTAGTAAGTGGACTACTATTTCTGTTTCTAGGAGACATCTTGGAAAGAAAATAAATACATGAAAATTGTTAAGAGATTTTATGGAATTCACCATATGTGGCTGATGGGAAGATAGCGCTGGATACACTTGTATGCCCTTTGAAATGCATACGCCTATGACTGAAGCGTACAATGAGAGCCTATTTCAATAGTTGACTTGCCTGCGAAGTGGTGTGGTTTCTGGTTTTTATTTGTTCACTTCTAGATAGTATGATTTGCACAAGCCTATGTATCAGGACCATGATGATTAAAAAAAGAAGGAGTTCCTCCGGGGAACTCCTTTTTATCCTGCGCTTTAAGCGTTTGATTCGTGCAATTCTTTCACAGTTCTCTCCCTGACGACAGCCTTCCTCGTAATCGAGAACACCGCACAAGCGAGTGCGATCAGAACAACCGCGCTTCCGTACCAGGCCGTATGCGAAACGGAGCCTGTTTGGCTTAATACAATTCCGCCGAATCCAGATCCAATGGAGATGCCGACCTGTAAAGCAGAGTTATTGAAGCTTTGTTGAATATCGGATGTAGCCGGATCTGTTTGAATCAGATAGCTTTGCTGCGGAGGTGATAGGCTCCAGCTGAGTGCTCCCCAAATCAACATCACAGGGATGAAGACGAACATGGAGAATGTGGAGAACGGCAATAGGAACAGCACAACCGCAAATGAGACGATGAAGATAATGATGCTCTTTTGCGGGCCAATCGCGTCAGAGAGCGTGCCTCCCAATGCGCCGCCGCTTACCGCCGCAATTCCGAACAATAGATAGAAGATGCTGACCCAATTCGCATCTAAATGCATGACATCCTCAAGGAATGGGGTGAAGTACGCATAAATCGTGTAATGCCCCGCCAGCATGAACATCGTTGCCAAATGAGCAGTGCCGATTTTTGGACTGGCGACAGCCTTTAATTGCTGTGATAACGGAATCGATTTTTCTCCAGGAATACGTTCGAGGAAGATAGAAACGAGAATAAATGATCCCACTGAAAGAACGGCTATTCCAAGGAAAAGGATACGCCATCCGAATTGCTCTGAAATCAAGATGCCAAGCGGAACACCCATAACGAGCGATGAGCTGATTCCCATCGTTACAAGGCCAATTGCCTTTGCTCGGTGTGAAGGATGAACGACTTTAGCCGCGATAATCAAGGATAAGACCATGATTAAGGCCGTGCTCATCGCCGTTAAAACACGGGCAATCATCATAACCGTGTAGTTTGGACTGAAGTAGGTGATGATGTTTCCTAAGAAGAAGATAGCCATGGCGATGAGGTAGACTTTTTTACGCTCATATTTATTCGTCATGACCAATAAAACCGGTCCTGCAATCGCGTATATAAGGGCAAAGACGGTGATTAGCTGTCCAGCCGTGCTGATCGATACGTTTAAATCATTGGCGATGTTCGGAAGAATTCCGCCGATGATCAGTTCCACCAATCCAACTGCCACAGCGGATAAAGCTAATATAATGACTTTAAGATTCATATTGTGTAATCGTCCTTTCTGTACAAAATAAAAAAATCCTGACTACAAAAAATGAAAAAGGTTCATTTTCTGTAGTCAGGACTTTATGGTTCCTGGTAGAGACCCTCACGCCATATTCTGAGGTTATACAGGTTAAATTTATGTTGTTCATTTGTAGCACACTTTGAAAAGTTTACTAGCTTATCGATCATTTAGCAAGTATTATTTTTTAATATCGTATAATAAAGGTGAGGATATACAGTTTTAGATATAAAGGGAGGTAGGTATGCATAATGGTCTTTCGTTCTAAAGTGGATGCGTTTTTTGTGAACTTTATGGTTATTGTCGTCCTTGTTATCGCTTCCGTAACCATATTTCCCTTGTTCCTGGAGGAATTTCGTGATGATTTAGCTGGTAGTATCATATTGATCTTGGTATTTCTTTTGGTTATCGGTTTTCTATTATGGACGTGCTTTTCTGTACAGTATATTTTTCACCAAGACCATTTATTCATCAAGGGTGGACCATTCAAAAGCCGGATTCCATACGAGAAAATCATCAAGGTCGCCCCAACAAAAGCCATCTTTACTGGGTATCGAATCCTGTCCTCGAGAGATGCGATAGAAATCACTAATCAGACAACTGTTTTTGGCAGTATTAAAATTTCACCGAAAAATAAAGAGGCGTTTATCAGTGAACTTAAAAAACGAAATCCTGCTATAAGGATTGAAGAGTGAAGGAAGGCCCTAAGTCAGGGCTTTTTTGTTTAAGCTTTTCTTTTAGAAGGATTTCTGCCGTTCTCCCTCGAATACAAATACCATTGTATTTTGTATCTATGAAAATAAGAACGGATGTGAAGAATCATTTGCCCGAATATATAGTGAATGATCACAATCGAGAAACATTCAGTGCTGACTGCGGGAAGTGTTTTGGTTTATGTTGTGTAGCCTTATCCTTTGCGGCTTCCTCTGATTTTGCCTTTGATAAAGAGGAAGGGACGCCTTGCAGAAACCTCCAGAAAGACCATCGGTGTGGAATTCATAAAAACCTTAGGCTGAATGGCTTCAGGGGGTGCACAGTCTATGAATGCTTTGGGGCAGGGCAACATGTTTCTCAAGTGTTATACAAGGGCAATGACTGGCGGAAAAATAAAGCGACAGCTAAGGAAATGTTCGCTGTATTCCCCATCGTACAACAGCTTCACGAAATGCTTTATTACTTATCTGAGGCTCTTCATAGAGAGGATGCCCGCCCAATCTATCAGGAGTTAGAGCAAGCCGTTAAAGAAACCGAACAACTCACTCATTTAAGCCCCGAATCCATCTTATCTCTCTATCTCCCAGACACCCGGGAAAACGTGAATATTTTACTAAAACAAACAAGTGAACTAGTACGGACAAAAGGGAAGCATACGAAAAAACCTGGAAGAAAGAGAAAAAACATCAAAGGCCGCGATTTAATCGGGGCCAATTTAAGAGGCGCTAATCTAAGGGGAGCCCATTTAAGAGGGGCTATGCTCATTGCGGCTGATCTTCGAGAAGCTGATTTAAGAGAAGCAGACCTCATTGGCGCGGACTTAAGAGATGCTGACTTAAGAGGCTCTAATCTAATCGGAAGTCTTTTTCTTACACAAGTTCAAGTGAATTCAGCTAAGGGGAATAGGCATACGAAATTACCATCTGCACTAACAGCTCCTGAACATTGGCTGTGATGAATTGAATAGGGGGATGAACATGTCTGAAACAATCAATCAAAATATAACGGTTAAAGAGCTTGATGAATTAAGGTTAGTTGGTTTTCGAGTGTTGTGTTCAGGTGATCAATATATTGTTGAAATACCGAAAGCGTCATCCAGGTTAAGCAAGCGCATAGATGAAATTAAACAAGTAATGAATCCAAGGGAACAATTTGGCGCATTTATGGTGGAGAATGAAACAGCAGAGGAAGATGGGTACTGGGTTTGTGTGGAAGTAAAGGATTTTGAGGATATACCATCAGATATGGTGACCTTGACCATACCAGCTCAACGCTATGCCGTTATAGCTTATCATGGACCTAATCATCAAATAATGGACGCCTATCATGACTTACATCAGTGGATTGAAGAAAACAGCTATGTAAGGCGAAAGAATACTTGGCATATCGAAAAGTATCATGATTGGAGGGATGCGGAGGATTTAGATGTAGAGTTGTTTGATACGATTGAGTAAAAAATCTTTTTCAGTTTCAGGTCAAATCAGCGATTCCATATAGGTAATTTCTTTTAAGCTCCTTTAAGATAATGGCACTTCTTCCAACTATCATATAGGCTAATAGCTGTGAGTATACCTAGTCATATAGAATTGTATTGTATTAACTTAGTATGGCTACCTGCTATAGCATATTTGGAACGGACACTCTATCAGAATGTCCGTTATCCAAATATGGATTATTTCATTTTACTTCTTATACATTAGACTGAGTTGTTTCAGGCTGATTATTTCTTTCTTTCATTTCAGCTATAACAAAAGATCCCATACCTATAATGGTAAATAAAATAGCTATTGCAATATTAGCTGTAGCCAAACCAGCATTTATAATATAATTGTAGGCATCTCCGCCAACATATGCATTAACTGCTTCGTAATCCTCTGAAAATAACTCGTATTCATCATCACTTGAAGGATTTTCATAAGCATACATTTTGTACATCCCCATAATTAAAAAAATCAAAGCCAAGAATATCATTGCTACTCCAAAATACCTGATGAAAATTGGTGAAGAAACAGTTATCACCTCTCCATACTTATCTTCCAATTTAATTCCCCCCTGTAAGTTTTAATAAATTTGAACTATTTATTAATACATTTCTACTAATCTTTTATTAATCCTGCATAAATTAGTAGATATTTAGTCATGAAGTGCACAATATAATTGTTCAACAGTAATCAAGATAAATAATATTTATTAATTTTCCTTCTGGAACATATTCTACTAGATAGGCCTGACAAAATGTTTATCTTGTTAAATCATCATCTCTCAAATTATTCATTAGAATCTAACTGGATTCATATTATTGCTCTAATTTCTTCAGTTAGGAAAACAGCCACCTCCTGAAAGGAAGTGACTGCACTTGTTATTCAATTTTAAACTGACCATACAACCAATCGATTGCATCGGCTAAATTCTCAGCAACATAATCTAGTTCTACATCTTTTCGTTTTTCACCATGCTCATTTAATGAAGTAAGACCTGCTCCAGTTTTCACAAGTATTTTCTTGCAGTTTGCCGATGAGGCGGCCAGCATATCACTCCATCGATCACCAATCACCATGCAGTTTTCTAATGTTAGATTATGTTTTTCTGCGGCATGTAGCAGCATTCCTATGCCTGGCTTTCGGCAACGGCATCCTTCCGTGGGACTATGTGGACAGATGAAAACATCATCAAAGCCAAATCTGGTTAATTCTTCTGTGAAATCATGAATAGTCGCTTTCCCTTCAGAAATTCCAGGTTGATTCGTAAATGAAAATACGTTGATTCCATCACTCTTTAACTGGTGAATGAGTTTTTTGGAGAGAGGAAATAATTTGAATTCACCTGGATAATGTATCGTGTGGTCACCACCAATGGTTCCATCTCTGTCTATAAATATCGCTTCTATCTTTTGTATGTGACTCACAGAATTCCCCCTATATAACAAATATCTACAATACTCTTATATTCGGCTATATGTAAGGCAATTCCTCCTTCATTCATTCTGCCTGGCTAAAGTTATGGTATTTTATAAATACAAGCAAGGATTTATCAGGATGAAAAACAAGGGGTAAGGGGGTAATACCTTGATCAGATTAGAAAAAATGAAGTCAGATGAGTTTCAAAGATATCTCGAGTTTGCGATCAAAAACTATGCTGCCGAGCATGTTAAAGCTGGTAATTGGGATGAGTCAGATGCACTTAGCAGGGCCGCTTGGGAATATGAGAAGCTATTGCCAGAAGGGGAAAAGACAGGTAATCATCACTTATTCATGATTCGTGATGAAGAGCAAGAGGTGGGGATGATTTGGCTTGCTCAAAGGTCAGGTGATAAAGGATTTATCTATGACATACATATCTGGGAAGATCATCAAGGCCGTGGGTATGGCAAACAAGCGATGATGGAAATGGAATATGTGGCTAAGAATCTAGGCTTAAAGAGTGTAGGTCTCCACGTTTTTGGTCATAACCTGCAAGCCAGACATTTATATGAGAAATTAGGGTATATAGAGACGAGTGTTATTATGGAAAAGAAAATCTAATCCAAGTTTCCAGCATACAGCCAATGCTCCATGAGCAGGCTGTCTTTATTATGGAGTCATTAACCATTCTTTTTGAATCGGTTCCCTGTATTGGCGTACACCAATGCAAAAATAATAAGACCAATAAATAAAATGAGACCAAGGATAAATAAAGCTTGGGTGTCTAATAACTCACTCAAACCAAATAATAATAGACTAAAGCTAATCCCATACATCATTTTCCCCATAAACTTGCACATGGCAGCTTCATCGTATTTCGCCTTTTCACTGTCAGGCATTGTATTGTAACCTGCAAGTAATGATGCTCCTTTTCCCTTTGAGAGGACGATAGCCAAAATGAAGAATGGTAATGGAATAATAATCAGAAGAATAACTGCTTCCATACAAGCCGCCTCCTTTTTTCTCCCGCTTATACAATCTGAATTATCCTATTTATACGTTCGTCATGAATCAGAGGTTTCATTAACTGGATAAATACCACTCTGCGGATTGCCTTACGTATAAATAAATGATCATTAATAATCTCTAGATAAAAAAAGTCATAAAACATTGGCTATGACCTTATCATATAGGTAATGCCCATACAGCCGAAAGAATACTAGATTCTGTATAATCTCCTATAAATGAAAGGGCTGATGGGTTATGCTTGATAAAAAAACATAGGAATGGTGAAACAATGCAGGTATGGAAAAGGCAAGCGGCTTTATTTCTTTCGAGTCAAAGTGTGTCCATGTTTGGGTCATCGATCGTGCAATATGCAATTATGTGGCATTTGACGTTGACAACGGAATCAGGATTGATGATGATGTTTTATATTATTTGCGGGTTTTTGCCGACCTTCTTTTTAGCGCCTTTTGCAGGGGTATGGGCGGACCGGTACAATCGGAAGAAATTAATCATTTCTGCAGATGGCTTGATTGCGGCAGCGACATTAATCCTGGCCATTTTATTCTTGAGCGGGATCCAATATATGTGGCTTTTGTTTGTGGTTGTGACGATTCGAGCCATCGGTGCAGGAATCCAAACGCCGGCGGTTGGAGCGGTATTGCCGCAAATCGTCCCAGAAGAAAAGCTGATGAGGGTAAATGGCGTCAACGGAACCTTGCAATCAATCATTTTCTTTGCATCTCCGTTACTCAGTGCTGGGTTGTTATCCATAACGACTTTAGAGATGATCTTGTTTGTCGATGTTGTAACAGCTGTGGTTGCCATAGGCATTTTACTGTTTTTAAAGCTGGAGCATGTGAGAAAAGAAGTCAAGAATGAGGGTTATTTTACAGAATTCAAAGCAGGCTTGCGATATGCAAGGTCACAGCCTTATCTCAAATGGTTTTTTATTTTCTTCTCCATTCTATTTTTCTTAATGGCACCGGCCTCCTTTTTAACGCCGCTGCAGGTAACCCGCGCGTTTGGCGGGGATGTTTGGAGATTGACAGCGATTGAACTAACCTTTTCCATTGGAATGATGCTGGGCGGTGTTCTCATTTCAGCGTGGCAAGGGTTTCAAAACCGGGTACATACGATGGTTCTTGGAGGGTTAGTCTTTGGTTTGTGTACAATGCTATTTGGGATTGTGCCTAACTTTGTCCTCTATCTTGTCATCATGGGCATATGCGGGATTTCCATGCCCATCTTTAACACGCCAACAATGACCATGCTTCAAGAAAATATTGATGCTTCCTATATTGGGCGTGTGTTTGGTCTATTCAGCATGATTTCTTCCTCGATGATGCCGATGGGGATGCTTTTATTCGGTCCTCTGGCAGATGTCATCGACATAAAATGGATTCTTATGATCACGGGTGTGTTCATGATGGGACTGTCGATTGCGATGCTAAAGACAAAAGCGCTTGTTCAAGCAGGGACCAAGAGTCAAGGTATAAACGGGTAAAGAGTTGGCTATTGGCGGAGAAAAGGGACGATATCATGCGGGTTCGGTCATGAAAAAGAGCAGCGAGAAAAAACGCTGCTCTCAGACTGTAGACAAAAGGGACTGAGAATGCTTTTATTCTCAGTCCCTTGTTTGATTTTTTGATATTTCCTCCCTAGATAGACCTCTCCCGGTATCTTTTTAGGCCATTTTTGGTATTCTCCACAACCAATTGACCATCTTCTTCAGGTTCATGGCAGCAATAGTAAACATCGCCTGCATGGACAATTTTTTTAATCCCCTTAGGATTGTCCATCGCATACCATGCTTTTCTTTTGCATCGGCAAAGACTCGCTCGATTGTCTCTTTGCGCCTGGCATATAGCGCTTTATTTTCGTCTGTATGACGAAGATGGTCGGCTTCCTCCACATGTTCTTCCCAAACATGCCGTTGAATCAACTTCTGATGGTTTTTACAATGCGAGCAGACAGATAGAAGTGGACATTCCTTACAATGAAGGGGATTGGAAACATACTGACGATAGCCTTCTTTTGTGGTCCTACGATAAGGCAACTCTTGTCCTCCTGGACAAAGGTAACAGTCGTAATATTCATCATAGATAAACTCGGTTCAGCCGAATAAGCATCCTCGACTAATGAGTAAATGAAGGAGAAATCAATGGCGGCTTCAACTTTCCGAACAAAATGGTTCTCGGGTACGAGTTGATCTAATGTAATCATTTCTAATTGTTCACGGTTTTTAGGGGTATATTTGGTTAACATATCATCATCACCTTTGATAAGAATCGTTAACCCTGTTATATCAAAATGAGGAAATACCGGTTTTGTGTGTGCTATTTTTATGAAGTGCAGCCTCCTATTTTCGGCAGAATGGGCGAGACTCCTGTGGGAGAAGGAGGCAGGCTGATGACAGCTCTTGCCGAAGGCGAGCTGGCTCAGCGCTTCCCCCACGGAAAGCGAGTCCGTTCTGCCGAAAATAGCTTTCACGTCCATATGGGGTACAAGAGTATAAAAAAACTGTAGACCAACCCTTAATGGATTTTGTCTACAGTCTGAGAGCAGCACGAAAAAGCACTGCTCTTTGTGTATTTGAAAAATTAGTTAATATACAGATTGCTCACCAGAATATTCGATATGACATCGGTTGGGATGACAAACTCTACTGTTCCCATATAACCTGGAGCCGCTTCGTACTTATTAAAAACAATCACCAATTTATGATCTGCATTAATGTAGAATGGCTGATTCTCCTTGATTTGTTTGAATTCACCAGGTTCTCCATGCTCTATCCAATAGCTTTTATTTGAATCTGCCTTCATTTGCTGTTTCATTTGTGTTTTGATTTCTTCGCTAATGACCTCTATATAACGGTCATCTTTAAATAAGCTCTTTAGTGAGAGTAAGATTTCATTTTGTTTATCAATCGTATCATACTTATTTTCAACATAGCTTGAGGCTTGGGTTTGTTCCGTATAACGTCGGATGGATAGAATGCGTTTGTTATCTGTCAGTACCTCATAATCGCTGTTAATAGCTGTATTGCCGTTTTGTCCAGCTTTTAAAGCTGCCATGGACTCCTCAAATTGCTTGTATAGCTCCTTACCCTCTGCAATATATTTGGAATTGAGACTGTTTTGAAGTTCGGTATTATCTAATCCCTCTATCGCAGGGGTCTTAATTTCAATACTTGAGTTATTTTTCGTTTCCTTTATTTCTTGAAAGGTGAGGATTCTTACTATTTTTCCGATTACCGGTACATCCGATAACGTATTGGCCAATGCAGGGCTGATGTTAAGGGTGATGGTTAAAAGCAGGGCAGCTGCAGCTGTTAAAGCGGCGGCCTTCCAAAATAGATTCTTCCTCTTAGGACGAGTGCGGAGGGCTTTGTGAACCACTTTATCTAATTCATCCGGTATCGGGATGGAATGGTACTCTGCCTTCAATTGTTCTAATCGTTTATCCACTTGATTGATTCCTCCTTGTATTCCTATTCCATTTTCAGGCGCAGCATTTTATGGGCTTTATATAATCTTGTTTTTATCGTATTGACATTGACATCCAGAACCTCTGCAATCTCCTCCATTTTAAAATCCTCAAAATATCTCAGAATAATGATGATTTTATATTTATGGGGAAGTTCATCAAGCGCCTTGCGTAAGTCCAAATCCGTATAATGATCAGCTTTTCCATTTTGTAAGGCTGATAATTGTTGGTTATCGGTTAATATGGTTTTCTTTCGCTTACGTAAAAGGTCCAATGATGTATGGACGATAATCTTATAAAACCAGCTTTTCATGGAATTGATATCTTGTATTTTATCAAGTGATAGGAGTGCTTTTTGGATGGATTCCTGCACGACGTCTAAAGCATCCTGTTCATTTTTCACATAGCTGTAGGCTAGCCGGTAGTAGCTTTCTTTTTGCTCTGTAATAAGGGTTATAAGTGAATGGCGGATATCCTTATTCTTCATCTCATAGTAGAGCTCCTTCCCTTTTACTCTTTGGGAGATTCAATGGAATGATTGAAACGTTTCATTTATCTTCCTAATACTAGACGCACTGATAAGCCAAAAAGTTTGTATGTAAAAAATATTTTTCTGCTAAAACTTTTTCTTTTTCTGCTCCGTCTATCAAATAGAATTAGATCATTAATCAACCGGGGAGAGAAACATCCTATGAACAGAAGAAAGCTTCACAAAAAACGCATCTTTATTTTGCTGTCATCTTTAGTCGTGCTGATTGGCGCTGTCGTCAGGACAAATGCTTCTAAAGCAAATACTTCTCCTATTCGAATGGATGAGAAATATCCGCTTGTCGAAATCATTCATACCACTGAAAAGGAAAAGGGCATTACCATAGACTATCCATTCTTTCATCTAGAAGAAGTTGATCAAGCGATAGAAACCTATTTAAAAGAGACAATCACACCATGTACGAATAAAGAACAGTTAATCGTCACATACGAGATTGTTCACTATAGTCAGCAAACCGTATCCATTATTTTCACGGAAAAAAATAAAGACAAATCATTCAATCATATGGTTACGATCGATCTTGCCAATGGCAAAATCATTCGATTAGATGACCTGTTTAAAAATGAAAGTGATTATTTGAGCCTATTATCTGACATTGCGTATCACGAGCTTAAGAATAAGGAGGATATCCTTCTTTCCAATAAAGAATTGGCAGAAGCTGTGGCTCCGACACAAGATCATTTTCAAGAATTTACCCTATTGAATAAGGCCATTATTTTTTATCTCACAGTTGGTGACCAGATGGCCGATACACAATTGATTATCAGCAAAGAATTACTTAAGGACATGCTCGAGCATAAATATGTATCAGCTGAATTAAACAAAGATAGGATAGAGGATATCGACCCACCAAATATGATTACGGAGCTGCCGAAAAAAGACATTCAGATAGCACCAGACCAAAAGGTGATTGCACTCACGTTTGATGATGGTCCGAAAAAAGGTACAACAGATAGTATTCTCGAAGCTTTAAGAAAATATGATGCACATGCGACCTTTTTTGTACTAGGAAGTATGGCTGAAAAAAATCCGGAGCTGCTCCGTGATATGGTGGAACAAGGAAATGATGTTGGCAGTCACACGTGGGATCACAGGCTAATGACCAAGCTGAGTGAGGAAGAGATGATAAAACAAATTAATCAAACGAATTCGCTTATTAAAGAAATGACAGGGAAGGAGGCGACGCTGTTCAGACCGCCATATGGCGCTTATGATCAAAGAGTGACCAGCCATTTAGGGAAGAATACGGATGTCATTTTATGGGACGTCGACCCCGAGGATTGGAAATATCGAAATAAAGACCATATCGTACAATCTGTTATGAATCAAGCCGGTGATGGTAAAATAATACTGATGCATGATATCTATCAAACAAGTGCAGAAGCAGCCGTTGAGATTATGGAAAAGCTGACAGCTCAAGGGTATAAAATCGTCTCTGTCTCCGAATTACAAGAAATACAGAAACAAAGAGAGCTAGTTTCGTAATAGGTCATCATAAATATTTTTGCTAGGGCATCTATCTATTCGTCGAGGATGGGTAGATGCTTTTTATTCAAGAAGAATGTTCATAAGCAGCTGGAATTAATGACTTTGGTACAAGATGGTGAAATGGGTTTTAAGCTTATCCATCTTCCTGTTGTGAAAGCTTTTGTTGACTCGCTATACTAGGGGCCATCATCCTCTGCTTATTTTAGGCTTACGTCCTGCACAAAATGGAAGTCGGAGTTTTCCCGTCTAATAATGATAAAAAAGAAACACTGGTTCTGTGTGATGAATTGCAGGGAGATCAGTGTTTTTATGTTGTTGGAACAGTATATTTAGGTGAGCCCAAAAGGAAAATTTTGAATGGAAAGTATTTACAATTAAAGAGCTATATTGTATAGTTGGTTACAGAGGTATACAACTATACAAATAATCAACTTGGACCGAACAGGGTTAAGAGAGGAGTATTCCTATTGAAGCCAGTATTAGATGAGTCGCTGCCCATCTTTCAGCAAATTGCACAAATCATAAGAGATGACATAGTTGAAGAAACATTAGTGGAAGGGGAAAGGGTCCCATCTGAAAATGAACTTTCCAGCTTTTATAACATCAATAGGGCTACAGTGAGGAAAGGCCTGCAAACGTTGGTTGATGAAGGAATCATATACAAAAAACGTGGAATTGGAATGTTTGTTATGGAAGGAGCAAAAGAAAAATTAGTTAATGAGCGAAAAAAACAGTACAAGAAGGAATATATATGGCCGCTGCTTGAAGAAGGAAAGCGCTTGGGGATGAGTGTTGATAAGGTAATCGAATTAATAAAAGAGGAGGATCAGAAATGATTCGCGTGGAGAATGTTACCTTTGGTTACGAGAACGCATTAGCACTTAAGGATATTTCTTTCAGTGAAGAGGAACGAGGCATTATCGCCATTTGGGGTCGTAATGGAGCTGGAAAAACGACACTGATGAAACTTCTTGCAGGACATGAAGAGCCAGACAAAGGAAAGGTTGAAATTATGGGGATGGCACCTTATAACCATACGAAAGCTGTCCAGCATATCTGTTATATGCAAGAGGATCATCCGTTTAGCGCTATCTGGAGTGTGAAGGATGCATTGAGGATTGCGGGTTATTATTATGCTAATTGGGATCAGGACTTAGCTCAAAGGTTGTTAAAGACCTTTCAATTGAATGAAAGGAAGAAAATATCTAAGCTGTCGAAGGGAATGAAGTCCGCGCTGCAATTTATCATTGGAATTTCCAGTCATGCGGACATTACCATCCTAGATGAACCAAGTAATGGTTTAGATGCAAGCATGCGTAAGAAAATGAATCAGTCTTTACGGGAAAGTCATGAGATTCATCCACGATTAATCCTTTTATCTACTCACCATATCGAGGAAATCCAGTCTTTATGCGAATCACTGGTTGTCATACATGATAAAAAGGTCTTGTTACATGAATCGATTGATGACATAAGAGAGTACGGGGTATGGTTGGCAGGCGAAAAAACCAAGATTGAGAAGTTATTAGATGGACAAAAACCATTAGAAATACACAAATTAGGTTCAAGTGTAAAAGTGATGATTGATGTACCATATAATGATGAATGGAAGGAATTTGCATCCACACACGGACTCTCGATTGAAAAAGCCAAGCTTCAAGATTATTTACTCAATAAAACAGAGGAGGCAGTATAGGGTGAATTCTTTATACGGAACGGTACGGTTAGTATCTGAAGATTCCCTTTGGTTCTTTGGAAGGCTTTTGTTTCTTTATATTACGCTTCCCCTAACATTAATCTGGCTCCTTATTGGCTATCTATTTGAAATAGGAAATGATGTAGTTGTCGTCATATCAGGGCCAACTTATTTCTTTATTGCCTTCTTTGGTATCGCTGGTTTTAAGTCTTTGTTCCCCATAGTCATTGGGTTGGGAAGCACGAGGACACAATTTCTCAAAGTATTCTATGGAGTCAGTATATTGGGTGTTGGTTTAAGTATCTTATTACTAAATCTATTGCAACGTATATTAAAAGCAGTCTTTCTACAATGGGATATCCATTCAACGATCATGCACCCGGGATTATTCTTAGTAAATGAATATCATTTCTTCACGTATCTTTGGATCGATCTCATGTTGGGCTTGTTTCTGATTGGGATACCTTTTTTTCTATACAGCATTCATTATAGATTGGGAATAAGTAAAAGTTTGATTATTCTTATGCTGTTATCGTTTGTTACAATGCTTCTGTATTATGGCGGGTATTTGCAAAACAGTATAGAGTGGATGATGGGACTGGATTTAGAAGCTATAAAAATGAATCTTATTACCGTATTGGGCTTATGCGGAATAGGAGCGTTTCTTTTAACCTATCCAATCATGAAAAATGCCTCATTAAAGCCTAAGTCAAGAAAAGAATAGCCGTGATTTAGGGATTTATAGACTTTCCCCTAAGGGTAGAAAGTGAACTAGTAAGATTAAACAAGACAGGGGAACCGACAATCATCTGGTTTTCCTGTCTTGTTCGTTTTCAAGCCATTTACAAATCCAAGGGCACTGTCATTCTAGATTTTTAAGAATAATGAACGACCTTAATAAGCACTCCAGCCGCCATCAGCCGTAATCACCACGCCATTGATCAACTGTGATTGATCGGACGCAAGGAAGAGGGCGATGTTCGCGATATCGGAAACTTGGCCAGCCTTGGTGATCATGTTCACGCCGCGGGTGGCCTGCTTCATGCCGAATGGGTCAATATTCGTCATTTTTGCACTGAAGCCTGTTTCGACATGACCAGGGGCGATTGCATTGGCACGGATATTGAGCGGACCGTAATGTGAGGCAACGTTTTTCGTCATCCCGACAACAGCATGCTTAGCAGCCGTATAGGTTAAGCCGCCGCGTCCGCCCATGACACCGGAAAGAGAGGCCATATTGACGATAGTGCCTCCGCCGTTTTCTTCAAAATGAGGGAGAATGCGGCGTATGCAACGCATGACACCGGTTACATTGATGTCCATTACGCGATTCCAGATATCATCCTCTACATTAGCGGCGGCCTGCATATTATCGCCGACACCTGCATTGTTCACTAAGATATCGATGCGGCCGAATTTCGCGATGGATTCCTCCACCATGCGCTGTACATCCTCTTCATTAGATACATTGACTTTGACGCCCATAGCCGTATAGCCCGCATCTATCAGTTCTTTCACAGTTGCATTCATGACTTCCTCGTTAAAATCGGCAATGACCACTTTAGCTCCTTCTTGTGCATAGGTGGTGGCGATTTCTTTTCCAATTCCAGAGCCGCTTCCGGTAATAATGGCTACCTTGTTTTCTAAGAGTTTCATTTTAATCCCTCCAATGTTTTAATTTACAATTCTATTATACTATAAACTCATTATTCTGATAAAATTATACACTCATGAGAAATTTTGAATACATATTCTGTGTAATATTGGAAGGAGCATGCAATTGCAGGTATTTTATTCTGATGAAAAGTTTTGAAGAATAGTAATTCAAGTCAGCTCTCTTTCTTTGTCGAATTTATTCTCTTTATCTGTAATTGACAGATAACGGAAGGCTGCGATAGAATCACCTTGTAAACATTTGCCAAATGGAGGTGGTGAACTCGCAGCTTAAGGACCGGATTCTTGCCACATCTCTCATGCTGTTTGAGAAGCATGGCTTTCATAGTGTCACAGTGAAGGACATTGTGGAGGCGAGCGGGACCTCAAAGGGCGGTTTTTATCATCATTATCGTTCTAAGGACGATCTTCTGTTTTCCATTCATGACACATTTATCTCCTATGTTTTGGCTAAGGCGAAGGAAGCAAACCTTACTTGTCAGACCCCAGCAGAGAAGCTAGCGCAGATCATTCATTCATTTGCGAAAGTCTTTGATATGTATCAGCCCCACATATCCGTTTTTTATCAAGAGAGCAAATATTTAAAGCCGGAGCTCGACCAGCTCATTAAGGTGAAGCGGGATGAGTACCGCCTGCTGATCAATGAAGTGATTGCCAGCGGCCAGGCGACCGGTGAATTCAGACGGGAGATTCCCTTTGATATTAGTGGTATGGCCATTTTAGGGATTGTGAATTGGACCTCCAAATGGTATCAGCGCAATGGGGAGCGCTCCATTGATGAGATAGCGGATATCTTCACGGATTTCATTATGCATGCCTTGTTGACGGAAAAAGCGAAAGAGACGTATTCCTTTTATTTTTTGGACAAAAGTAAAGCGCTTACAAATGTAAAAGGCAGACCAACCAGTCGGTCTTAAATGATGGAGGTTTAGGATATGGATTTTGAATTATCGGCAGAACAACGGATGGTAAAGGATTTAGCAAGAGAATTTGCTCAGGCAGAATTGAAGCCGCTTGCGATTGAGCTTGACCGCGAGTCCCGCTTCCCAGAGGAAATCTTCATGAAGATGGGTGAGCTTGGCCTGCTCGGTATTCCATTTCCAGAGGAATATGGCGGATCAGGCGGGGATACGATTTCCTATGCGCTTGCTGTTGAGGAGATTGGCCGTGCCTGCGGCGGAAGCGGTCTCAGCTATGCGGCGGCGGTTTCTTTAGGTGCGAGTCCCATCTATTATTTCGGGACGGAGGAGCAGAAGAAGAAGTATTTGACTCCATTAGCCAGCGGAAAGGGACTTGCCTCCTTTGGCTTAACGGAGCCGAATGCCGGCTCAGATGCCGGGGGCACACGCACGACGGCGAAACTCGAGGGAGACGAATACGTCATTAACGGGGAGAAGTGCTGGATTACCAATGCCGGATTTGCAGATTTCATCACGGTGACAGCGGCTGTCGCCGGCAAGGAGAAAAACGGCAAGAAGGTCATCTCAGCCTTCATCGTTCCAGCTGATGCGGAAGGTGTCACCATTCGCAGTGATTACGAAAAAATGGGCGTACGGGCATCGAATACATGCGAAATCATCCTCGAGAATGTCCGGGTACCAAAGGAAAATGTGCTTGGTGACCCAGATGGCGGATTCAAGCAGTTTCTTTACACATTAGACGGGGGCAGAATCTCGATTGCGGCTTTATCCGTTGGGATTGCCCAGGCTGCCTTTGACCGGGCGCTTGCCTACAGTAAGGAAAGGATTCAATTCGGCCAATCAATCTCGAAGTTCCAGGCCATTCAGTTCAAGCTGGCTGATATGGCAATGGAGATTGAGCTGGCACGGAATATGGTCTTGAAGGCCGCATGGCTGAAGGATAAGGGCAAGCCGTTCACGAAGGAGTCCGCTTATGCGAAGCTGTTTGCCTCTGAAATGGGCTTCCGTACATGTAACCAGGCCATCCAAATTCATGGCGGCAATGGTTATATGCGTGAATATGAGGTGGAACGTTATTTAAGAGATATCAAGTTAATGGAGATTGGTGAGGGGACATCCGAGATCCAGCGCCTTGTCATTTCCCGCCAGCTAGGTTGCTAGTCTTTATGGATAAAAGATTAGGAGGATTGATGTGATGGCAGATTTGGTAGAACTGACAGTCGGCGGTTTATTGGAAGAGGTCGCGGTGAAATTCGGCGATCGGGATGCGGTCGTTTATCCAGAGCTTGGTCTCCGGCTGACCTATAAGGAGTTTGACGAGCAGACAAATGAGGCGGCAAAGGCATTTATGGCGCTCGGAATTGAAAAAGGAGACCATCTCGCTGTTTGGACGACGAATCAGCCGGAATGGCTGACAACGCAATTTGCAACGGGAAAGATGGGAGCCGTGCTTGTGACGGTGAATACGAGCTACCGGGCAAGTGAGCTTGAGTACCTGCTGCGCCAGTCAGAGTCCGGCACCTTTATCCTGCAGGAGAGCTTTCGGGATCATTCCTATATCGAGACGCTGTATGAGATTATTCCTGAGCTGAAGGACAGTCAGCCTGGAGAGCTGCATTCGGAAAAATTCCCGCATCTGAGGCGTGTGATTGTTCTGGGAGATAAGTCATATCCAGGTACATACACCTGGTCTGAGGTCATGCAGATGGCCGGTAAGATTAGTCACGGAAAGCTCCAGAAGCGAAAGAAATCCCTTCACCGGGACGATGTCATCAATATGCAGTACACCTCAGGGACGACGGGATTCCCGAAAGGGGTCATGCTTACTCATTATAACATCGTCAATAATGCCATCAACATTGCAGAAGGAATGAAGCTCACGCAAAGAGACCGGATGTGTATACCCGTACCGTTCTTCCATTGCTTCGGCTGTGTGCTTGGTACCTTGACAGCTGTTTCAGCCGGGGCGGCAATGGTTCCGCTCCTTGAATTCAATCCTCGCAAGGTATTGCAGACAGTCCAGGATGAGAAATGCACCGCCCTCCATGGCGTGCCGACCATGTTTATCGCCGAGATGAATCTTGAAGACTTTGAAAGCTATAATCTTTCCTCCCTGCGGACTGGCATTATGGCAGGTTCCACTTGCCCGATAGAGGTCATGAAGGGTGTCGTGGAACGGATGGGAGCAAGCGAGCTCACGATTGTGTTTGGCCAGACGGAATCATCTCCTGGTATTACCCAGACACGAACGGATGACCCGCTTGATTTGCGCGTCACCTCGATTGGCCGCCCAATGCCGAATATCGAGGTGAAGATTGTGGAGCCGGGAACGGAGAAGGAGGTCCCTAAACTGGAGCATGGGGAGCTGATCACAAGGGGCTACCATGTGATGAAGGGGTATTATAATGACCCGCATGCGACTAAGGCGGCGATTTCACCTGACGGCTGGCTTCACACCGGCGATCTCGCCGTGATGGATGAGAATGGCTATTGCTCGATTACGGGGCGGCTGAAGGACATGATTATCCGGGGCGGGGAGAATATTTATCCGCGTGAGATTGAGGAATTCCTTTATCAGCATCCGCAAATTATGGATGTTCAGGTAATTGGGGTGCCAGATGAGAAATACGGGGAGGAATTAATGGCGTGGATCATTCCAAGGGAGGGGCATAATCTGACCGCAGAGGATGTTCGTGCCTACTGTGAAGGGAAGATCTCCCGCTTCAAGATTCCGCGCTATATCGAATTCATCGATGAGTACCCAATGACGGCCTCAGGCAAAATCCAAAAATACAAGCTTCGTGAAAAATCAGCTGAAATACTGAAAGCATAGGAGGCGCTTACGACATTATGTTCAAAAAACTATTAATTGCTAACCGGGGCGAAATCGCCTCCCGCATCATTCGTGCCTGTAAGAAGCTCGATATAGAAACAGTGGCCGTTTATTCGGAGGCGGATAAGGAGGCTCCTTTTGTGAAGGAGGCTGACCATGCCCGCCTGCTCGGCGGTCCAAGGGTCAACGAGAGCTATTTGAACACAGCCAAGATTATCGAAATCGCGAAGGAGGAAGGCGTGGAAGCCATCCATCCCGGCTATGGGTTCCTGAGTGAGAGCGAGCAGTTTGCCCGTATATGCAAGGAGGAAGGAATCATCTTCATCGGCCCCTCTCCCTCCGTGATTGAAGCGATGGGAATCAAGACGAAGGCGCGCAAAATCATGGAGGAGGCCGGGGTGCCGGTCGTTCCCGGGTTATCAGATGCGGCGATGAATGTGGAGGCTGCACTGAGCGCCGCTCAGAAAATCGGTTATCCGGTCATGCTGAAGGCATCGGCTGGAGGCGGCGGAATCGGCATGCAGCGAGTGAATCATGCTGCTGAACTGGAAAAAGCCTTCGCCGGCAACCAAAAGCGGGCGGAATCCTTCTTTGGCAATGGAGAAATGTTCGTCGAGAAATTAGTCGAGAATGCCCGCCATATCGAGATCCAAGTACTTGCTGACTCATACGGGAATGCGGTGTATCTAGGAGAGAGAGAATGCTCCATCCAGCGCCGCAACCAGAAGGTCGTAGAGGAAGCTCCATCTCCGTTTGTGGATGAGCATCTGCGCCGCAGGATGGGGGAAGCGGCCATTCGTGCAGTCAAGAAATTGGGCTATGAAAATGCCGGCACATTAGAATTTCTGGTCGATGCCGAGAAGAACTTTTATTTCCTCGAGATGAACACCCGCCTTCAAGTGGAGCATCCAGTGACAGAGGAGGTCACGGGGATCGATATCGTCGTGGAACAAATCCGTATTGCAAATGGGGAGAGACTTTCTGTTACGCAGGAGGATGTCACCATTACAGGTCATTCAATCGAGGTTCGGATATATGCGGAGGACCCGGTGACCTTTTATCCATCCCCAGGGCAAATCACGAGACTGGAGCTTCCGGAGGGACCACAGATTCGCCATGAAATCGGCATTGACGGGCATACCTTGGTCAGCCCCTTTTATGATCCGATGCTGGCAAAGCTCATCGTCTCTGGTGCGGACCGGCAAGAGGCGATTGACTCGCTCGCACAAGCGCTTTGCGATTACAAAATAGAAGGTATCAAAACCAATATCCCCATCCTCCAAGACATCATTGACCATGAGGCATTCAAGAATGGGGACATGAACACAAGCTTTATTGATACACATATGAAAAAACAACGAAATGGATAGGAGGAAGAAACATGGCACAAGAGATTAAAGCCAGCATGGCAGGAAGTGTTTGGAAGGTTCAAGTGAAGCAAGGGGATTCCGTTACAAGCGGGGATGACATCGTCATTTTAGAATCCATGAAGATGGAGATTCCCATTGCCGCTGAAATGGATGGACAGATCAGCGAGGTGCTCGTGAACGAAGGGGATTTCGTGAATGAAGGAGACGTACTCGCCCGAATGGACTGAGGAAAGAAGAACTAGAAACGGGAGGGATAGGTAACCATGATTGAACAATGGAGCGAGGACACTGGGATCCATGTGATTAGGCTCAACAGGCCTGAGCATGCCAATGCATTGTCGATGACCCTGCTTAAGGAGCTTCAGGAAGCCTTACAGGCGATAAAGAATAAGGAAGAGATTCGCTGCGTTCTCTTGACGGGAAGCGGTGAGCGGGTGTTCTGTGCGGGGGCAGATCTTAAAGAGAGAAAGGGCCTTCCGGAAAGCGAGGTCAAGCAAGCCGTTGCTCTCATCAGTACCACAATCAATCTGCTGGAGGAGGTTCCTCAGCCGACCATCGCCTGCTTAAACGGCTCTGCCTTTGGCGGAGGGCTTGAATTGGCCCTTGCCTGTGACATCCGCCTTACAGCGGCAGAGGCAAAGATGGGCTTAACGGAGACTACGCTTGGCATTATTCCAGGGGCTGGCGGAACACAGCGGCTTCCGCGTATTGTCGGCATCGCAAAGGCAAAGGAAATGATTTATACCGGAAAGCGCATCACAGCGAGTGAAGCGCTTGAGATCGGACTCGTGAATGCAGTTGTGCCACAGGAGGAATTAATGCAAACGGGGATGGAATGGGCCGGCCAGATTGCCGCAAACGGACCAATTGCGGTTAGAGCAGCCAAAAAAGCGATTAACAGCAGTCTTGATACCGATATCGCCTCAGGGCTTGAGGTTGAGAACCAATGCTATCAAATGACCATCCCGACAGAGGACCGTCTGGAGGGGTTACGGGCATTTGCGGAGAAGAGAAAGCCTGTCTATAAAGGAATCTAGCTTTCGAAAGGAAGGGTTTGAATCATGGATACTATTCAAGCAGAATTAAACGAGCGAATTTCCCGCATAAAAGAAGGCGGGCAGGAGAAATACCATCAAAAAAACAAGGAAGCAGGGAAGCTGTTTGTTCGAGATCGTCTGAACCAGCTGCTTGATAACGGACTCGAGTCAGAGGATGCCCTATTCGCCAATTGCGAGGCAGAGGATCTGCCGGCTGATGGTGTGGTAACAGGACTCGGATCTATTAACGGGCAGGCGGTTGCCGTCATGGCGAATGATTCGACCATTAAGGCAGGCTCATGGGGCTCAAGAACGGTCGAGAAAATCATCCGCATTCAGGAGACCGCGGATAAGCTGCAGATTCCGATGCTGTATCTTGTCGATTCAGCAGGAGCCCGTATAACAGACCAGGTTGAGATGTTCCCTGGCAGGCGCGGAGCTGGACGCATTTTCTATAATCAGGTGAAAATGTCCGGCAAGGTGCCGCAAATCTGTTTATTGTTTGGCCCTTCCGCTGCCGGTGGAGCCTATATCCCGGCCTTTTGTGACATCGTCGTGATGGTAGAGGGCAATGCCTCCATGTACCTCGGATCACCGCGTATGTCAGAGATGGTAATCGGGGAGAAGGTAACCCTTGAACAAATGGGCGGTGCGAGGATGCATTGCTCGGTTTCGGGCTGCGGGGATGTGCTGGCGAAGAGTGAAGAGGAGGCCATTGAGTTTGCCCGTCGATATTTGTCTTATTTTCCAGCAAATTTCACGGAAAAACCGAAGGCATTCGAGCCAAGGGCCGCTGCGCAATTGGCAAAGCCGCTTGAGGAGCTTCTGCCGAACAATCAAAATGCACCCTTTGATATGTATGAGTTAATCAAAGGCGTCATTGATGAGGGCTCCTTCTGCGAAATCAAGAAGCTGTTCGCACCTGAGCTCATCACGGGACTTGCCCGCCTGCAAGGGAAGCCGGTCGGCATTATTGCCAATCAGCCGCGTGTCAAAGGCGGCGTTCTTTTCCATGATTCAGCGGATAAGGCGGCGAAGTTCATTCATTTATGCGATGCCTATCATATTCCGCTTCTATTCCTTGCGGATATCCCAGGCTTCATGATTGGCACAAAGGTCGAGCAGGCAGGGATCATCCGCCATGGTGCAAAGATGATTGCCGCGATGAGCGAGGCAACTGTGCCGAAGATCTCTGTCATTGTTCGTAAAGCATATGGTGCGGGCCTTTATGCGATGGCCGGCCCTGCCTTTGAGCCGGATTGCTGTCTTGCCCTCCCGAATGCCTCGATTGCGGTTATGGGACCGGAAGCAGCCGTGAACGCTGTCTATGCCAATAAGATTGCTGCCTTGCCAGAGGAAGAGCGCCAGGCCTTTGTCATGCAAAAGCGGGAGGAATATAAAGAGGATATTAATCTCTATCACCTTGCCTCAGAGATGATCATTGACGGGATTATCGAGCCGCAAAACCTTCGTCAGGAGCTTTCAACAAGATTCCGTCTATACGAAAGCAAGCAGCAAGTGTTCACGACAAGAAAGCACCCGGTTTATCCGGTGTAACGGGAGGGACATGACATGCAAATGTCTAAATGGGTGCCTGATGAGGATTCGATGAAATCACTTCGGCTCGTGCAATGGATGAAGGAATTGAATCTCCCTGATTATGATTCGTTCTATCAGAAGTCTATCCAGGAGCCGGAATGGTTTTGGTCGGCAGTGGAAAAAGAGCTTGGATTTGTCTGGAAGAAGCCGTATGAAGAGGTCTTGAACCTTGATAACGGGATTGCCCACCCGCATTGGTATGTCGGAGGGGAATGCAATCTCGTTGATACGGCATTGGCAAAATGGGCGGAAACGGACCGGATGGCCATACTTTGGGAGGGTGAACAAGGGGAAGTGAGGGAATACACCTATGCCGAGCTTCATGCTTGGGTAAGCCAGGTCGCTTCCGGCTTGCAAAAGGCCGGCATCCAAAAGGGTGACCGCATTACTCTCTTTATGCCCATGATTCCGGAGGCGACCGTTTCCATTCTCGCCGCTGCCAAAATTGGCGCGATTATCTCACCAATCTTCTCAGGCTATGCAGAAGAAGCGTTAAAAACCCGGGTTATTGCTGCTGGTGCGAAGATGATCATCACCGCTGACTCCTTTTTGCGCCGAGGCAAGCAAGTGGATATGCTGCAAACCGTACGCAATGCCCTCCCAGAACTTGGCGGTGTGGAAACAATCGTCGTTGTCGGCGGCAGCGATTTAGAAGCTCCATTCATGGACTGGTCAAGGCTGGAGGAGGCTGGCTCCTTTGAGGATTCCGTCCGGATGAAAAGCGATGACCCATTCATGCTGATCTATACCTCAGGGACGACGGGCAAGCCGAAGGGAACGGTTCACACACATGCAGGGTTTCCAATTAAGGCGGCCATTGATGCCCGTGTGGCGATGGACTTAGTGGAAGGGGATCGCCTCCTTTGGGTAACCGATATGGGCTGGATGATGGGACCTTTCCAGCTATTCGCAAGTCTGATGAATGGGGCGGCAATGGTCATGTATGATGGAGTACCTGATTATCCAGAATCCGATCGTCTCTGGAAGCTTGTCCACAAGTGGCGTGTCACCCAGCTGGGAATCTCGCCAACCCTTATCCGCTCACTGATGGCAAAGGGAGAGGGCTGGCTTGATGGGCATAATTTAAGCTCGTTAAAGGTGTTCGCTTCAACAGGTGAGCCGTGGAATTCCGCCTCCTGGCTCTGGCTCTTCCAGCAGGCAGGCAAAAGCCAGATACCCATTATCAACTATTCTGGCGGCACGGAAATCTCCGGCGGCATTCTCGGCAATGTGCTCGTAAAGCCCATCACACCGGCTGCCTTTAATACCCCATTGCCAGGAATGGAGGTAGTTGTTCTGGATGAGAACGGCCAGCAGGTAGTAAATAAGGTTGGCGAGCTTTGTCTGACAAAGCCGTGGGTCGGGATGACCAATGGTTTCTGGAATGAGCCGGAGCGCTACATAAAGACATACTGGAGTACTTATGACGGCTATTGGGTTCACGGCGACTGGGTTGAAACAGACGGGGAGTCCTGGGAAATCAAGGGCCGTTCAGATGATACACTCAATATTGCCGGCAAGCGGGTTGGACCGACTGAATATGAATCGATTCTCGTCAAGCATGAGGATGTCGTGGAAGCGGCAGCCATTGGAATACCTGATTCGATCAAGGGGGAGGCCTGCCTTTGCTTTGCTGTCTTAAAGGGACATGTCAAAGCTAGCAAGCTCCTGGAAGACGAGTTGCTTGAGATGATTGGGCATGGTCTTGGGAAGGCATTAAAGCCTAAAGGAATCTATTTCTTATCAGACCTTCCAAAGACGAGAAATCAGAAAATCATGAGACGGGTTATTAAATCCGCCTATTTGCAGCAGGAGCCCGGAGATTTATCCTCCTTAGTGAATCCGGAGGTTGTAAGGGAAATCGCCCTGTGCAACGAAGAAGACATAGCAGGTAATCATAGAAGTGAAGGCGATCTGATGAGAGGAAATCAATAATTTGTTGATAAGTCGAAAAGAAAAACAGAATTCCAGCAATGGAATGTTTGATGTAATATAGGTTGTTTTCATGTAAACGAGCGGAAGGGGGCTGTTTCAAAAGTCATTCAATGATTTTTGAAACAGCCCCCTCCTTTGTCATTATAGGCTCATTATTTCCAATCAAATTTTATCGATTTTGCTTTTAAAAGATAGAGCCAAGCAAGGGTAGTGAAAGAAATAAAGATCAACATCGTAATGGCTAATCCGCTTGTATAACTACTCCAGGCTAATGAACCAACAGTCATGCCGATACTGCCGACTACAGTAAATCCGAAATTCATCACAGAGGATGCTGCCCCGACATCTGTCTCAGTAGCTGATAATAATAAATCTGAAATCATTGGTCGGAAATAGGTCGATACAATCGAATAAATGACGTATGACAATAAGAAAATGACCGGACCTGCATGACCTACTGTGAAAATGAATACCGCTGAAATGATGGAGACAATAATCCCGATATTGATTGCTTTCTTGACAGAACCCGCTCCGAATTTCATGTAAATGACTGGACCCAAAATAGCAGCGGCAGAGTTAATGGCGAAATAGATACTGAAGGTTGATTCCGAAACACCAAAACCATCAATATAAATATAGGAGGCAATAGCCAGGTAAGCCATATACGGTGCTGCAATTAATGCTCCAACCATTAACACGCTTGTAAAATGACGGTTTCTGGCAATTTGGCCCAATCCTAAAATAGACTGAATGGTGCTCCCTTGCGTGCGTTCATGCCTTGGTAACGTTTCCTGTAAAAGGAGAGCACCAATGAGGGAAATACCTGTTAAGATGGCCAAGGCAATAAATGTCATTTTCCAATCAAAGATACTTAAAATGAGTGCTCCTAAAAGAGGAGCTAACATTGGAGCCAGCAGTCCGAATGCTTGTGTAACAGATAATACTTGTGACATTGATTTTCCTTCAAAGCTATCTTTAATTAAGGCTGTCGCAATCGCTACCATACCGCCTGCACCTACCGCTGAAGCTGCACGCGCAATAATTAAGAAGGTGATGGTTGGAGAAATTGCACACAGGCCACTAAATATCAAAGAAATAGAAATACTTGCAATCAAGATCGGTTTTCGGCCATATTTATCACTCATTGGACCTAGAATTAAAATGCCGATTGCCATGAAAATAAAAAAGATCGTCATGGTAGAACTCATTAATGTAGAGGATGTCTTAAAGTATGCCGTCATTTCAGGCAACGCCGGCATATATAAGTCAGTCGATAATGGCGGTATCATCGATAGTATGGTAATCAATGCGATTAAACCAGAATTCTTTAAATACTTTTGCTTCATAACTAAACTCCTTGTATAACATATAGCTTGCTATATAAGTGTGGAAAAATAAATGCATCACATATGACGTAATGCATTTGCTGCCATCCTACTCATGAAAGGCTTTAATAGATGAATCTCTTCATCCGAAAATCCCTCTAAAAGCATTTGCTCTGTTTGATGAATACTTTGATAAATAGCATCAAGAACATCTAGTGCAGCGCCAGTTAATGAAATAATGCGAGCTCTCGAATCGTCTGGGTCGATGTGACGGACGATAAAATTTTTATGCTCCAGCCGGTTTAATAAGCCTGTTACAGTCGGGTTCGAATAATTCAAGGCACGCTCAATATCACGCTGCCGGAACACTTTATCTGATTCATGCGCAAGTAATATAATGACATCTGCCTGACTTTTCGTTAAGCCAATCTGCTTCAGATGTTCATCTCCAATTCGTTTGACAAGATGCTCAATCATTTTCACATGTGTAAGAACAATAGGCTCTTTTTGGGAATTCTTCATTATAGCACCTCACTTATAAAAGCATCTTTCAGAATTATATAGCTAGCTATATAATCTGTCAACTACCTTCCATTCTATCGTCGCATTTCTTGGGTTAACGAAATGAAGCAGTACGGTTTGGAATCGAAGTATCTTTTGAGCTTCATTTAAACCGTAAAAATATTATGTAAACAAAAACAAATTTCGATTTTTCCTCAGACTTCTGTATATAATGATACCTATATAAAAGAAGTAATATGTTGATGGGAGTACTGAATGGTGGATATTTTGGAAAAAGGGTACATCGCTGCCGTAGAAAAAGCAAAGAATGATGTACTGAATGATCTATATCTTTATTTCGAACAAACGGATGAAAAGCCTACGTTCGATGAGTATATGCGTTATACTGGCGGCCGCTTTGAGCAAATTTGGCGATTGGCCTGGAAGAGCAAGACCGTCCAGCGCATGAACCGGTATGAGAAGCTCCGATTTTTGGAGAGCCGTGGTTTGTCAGCAGACGGCTTATCCAAAAAAGGCATCAATAAGCTGATTGAACAGGAGCTTGATGGCTACCGTACATTTGATCTGTATAATTGGGTCGTTGATTATTTTAAACAATCCCCGCATTTATGGGATGAATTATATGAGGATGTGAAGGTGAAGAAGCAGAAGGAATACTTCGAGACCCGCATCTTAAAGGATAGTATGCTGGATAGTTTAATGCAGGCACGGATGAAATTATACATCTTCCTGCGAGCGGATGTGGCAAAGCATTTAGCGTTTGAGCTGGAGGGGATTCCAAAGGCAAATCTTCATGGGGCAAAGACGCTCGCTGATCTTTTTCACCTGGATATTCAGCGAAGCGACGGTGAATGGGTGCTTGAGGATTTTGAACTGGAGGCATTCATTGGAAGGCTGACCTATGAGAGAATCATTCCAGCTATTCAAAACAGTCTGCCAGATGAATTGAAGGAACAGTACGAGCTGCTAAGCGGTGAGAAAATCAGCCGCCATCTTATATGGCAGCTGATTGGCGGTAGGATTGAGGAGTTAGAATGGGAATTCCAGGAGGAACTCGAACAGGAGCAGGTAAATGAGCTGCTGGAAGCGGCGGCGATTCCCTTTCAGTATGAGACCCATTACCGGCTGTATCACGAGCAGGCGGAAAACCGAGAGCGCAAACGGGCCGAAGAGCTTGCGGAGCAAAGAAGGCTGGAGGAGGAAAAGAACCGACAGCTGGAGGACATCTTCGGCAAGGAATACCGGACGTCCATTTATCAAAATACGCGGTATGTGCTTCATATCGGAGAAACGAATACCGGCAAGACATATCAGGCATTGAAACAGATGAAGGCCGCACCTACTGGTATTTATTTGGCTCCATTGAGGCTTCTCGCGCTCGAGGTCTATGAGGCGTTAAGAAGCGAGGGCATTTCCTGTGCGCTGAAGACAGGGGAAGAAGAGAAGCATATGGAGGATGCGACTCACTTCTCCTGCACAGTCGAGATGTTCCATGAGAAGGATTATTATGACGTGATGGTCATAGATGAAGCGCAGATGATTGCCGATAAAGACCGTGGTTTCTCCTGGTACCGGGCCATTCAAAAGGCTCATGCGAGGGAGGTCCATATCATTGGAAGCCATAGTGCGAAAAAGATGCTATTGAACATGCTTGAGGGAAATGATGTGGAGCTGCATGAATATCACCGGAATGTCCCTCTTAAGGTAGAGGAAAAACCGTTTAAGCTGTCTCATGTGAAGCAAGGGGATGCCTTGATTGTCTTCTCACGCGCGAAGGTGCTCCAGACAGCCTCCCGACTGGAAAGGGACGGTCATAAGGTCAGCATCATCTACGGAAGCATGCCCCCTGAGACAAGGGCTAAGCAGATGAAGCGATTCATTGATAAGGAATCAAAGGTCATCGTTTCAACGGATGCCATCGGAATGGGGTTAAACCTGCCAATCCGCCGTGTCGTCTTCCTTGAAAACGAGAAATTTGACGGAACGAGAAGAAGAATGCTCACCTCCCAGGAAGTAAAGCAGCTAGCCGGACGTGCCGGCAGGAAGGGTCTCTACAACGTCGGTTTGGTTGCCTTTACCTCGCAAATTGACATCATGACAAGACTTTTAGAGGATGAGGATAAATCGATCAATACCTTCACGATTGCCCCGACCCAGCAGGTGTTTGACCGGTTTGCCCGCTATCATTCCTCCCTTGAGCATTTCTTCTACCTTTGGGGAGAATTCAAAAATCCACATGGGACGAAGAAGGCGCCGCTGACTCAGGAGCGGGAGCTGTATGAGCATATCCGGAATACTGATATTGAACGACGGTTCTCGCCAAGTGATTTATACGGATTCCTGCATCTTCCATTTTCGAGCAATGAACCAGCACTGGTGCGGCAATGGATGGCCAACATGAAGGCCGTCATTCATAACTCAGACCTGCCAGAGCCCATTATGAAGCAGGATACACTGGATGAATTGGAGCTTTCCTATAAATCCATCGGCCTTCATTTATTGTTCCTTTACCGGCTGGGCCGGAAAACGGAGGCCTATTATTGGGAGCGGATCCGGGAAGAAATCAGTACACGGGCTCACTCAAAGCTCCGGACAGATGTGAAGAAATATCAGAAGAAATGCCGATCATGCGGCAAGTCACTGCCTGGTGAGTACCCCTATAATATTTGCCAATCCTGTTATGATGACAGGCTGCTGCAAAGGCATCACTATCGGGGCAGAAACTTTAGATAAAGTGAAACGACCATCCGTGGGTGTTTTTCCCCCGTGGATGGTTAGTTGAGCCAATTGGGCTTTTATGGACAGTTGACCTCCCACGAAAGCATCTCGATGATCCTGTAGGTTAGTGGGAGTCTTACGGTCCGTAAATGCGGGATAAACAAAAAGCAGCATTCCATGAATTTTTGGGGTGCTGCTTTTTTCGGTTTTTTCAAAAATATTTTATAATGAGAGAAAAGAGGGTGAGGTGACGGCAGTGAAGGTGGAGGATGTGTTCGGTTCATTTCCTGCTTTAGAAACGGAACGGCTGTTATTGAGAAAGCTGACGAAGGACGACGCGCAAGATGTGTTTGAGTATGGCTCTGACCCTAAGGTCACGAAATACGTGACGTGGAACACGCATCAATCATTGAAAGATACCCGAGAATTTATGGAGTTTTCCTTAGGGAAATATGAGAATAAGGAACTCGCTCCATGGGGAATGGAATGGAAAGAGAACGGCAAGCTGATTGGGACAATCGATTTCGTCTCATGGGACATTCGTAACCGAGTGGGGGAGATTGGCTATGTCCTATCACGTGATTACTGGGGAAAAGGCATCACGACAGAGGCAGCAAAAAAAGTGATTGAGTTTGGATTTGAGGAAATGGATTTAGTGCGTATCCAGGCTCGATGCTCTACAGAAAATGTAGGCTCTGAGCGGGTGATGCAGAAAGCTGGGATGAGCTATGAAGGCATTATTCGAAAAGGATTGTTCGCTAAGGGAAAACATCATGATCTGAAGCTGTATTCCGTTTTGCGAGAGGAGTACGATGCTGAGGCGGAGGGAGAAAGAAATGAATAAACGACTGGCCCCATTAACTGCTTCTATGAGGATTATCGAGAAATATTTCCCGGATTGTCACGGAGCAATCCTGTCCGGCAGCGCTGCTCGCGGGGAAGTGACAGAGACCTCGGATTTGGATATCATCGTTTTTGATGACCGTCTCCAGGACTCTTATCGTGAGTCGTTCATCGATTTTAGCTGGCCAATTGAGGTATTTGTCCATAATTTGACCTCTTATCAGTTTTTTTTCGAGCGTGATTGCCGGGAAGGAAGAGCTTCCTTGCCGCGAATGATAGCTGAGGGAACGGTGTTGAAGGATATGGGAGCGTTGAAGAAGATTCAGGATGAGGCAAAGGCATTGCTAATGAATGGCCCAGAGGTGTGGACACAGGATACGATTACATACAAGCGGTATTTTATCACAGATCTATTGGATGATTTAACAGGAAGTCAAAATCGAGGGGAACGCATCTTTATCGCTGGGAGTCTGGCTGAACGATTGAGCGAGTTTGTGCTTAGGACAAATAGGCAATGGACGGGCTCATCTAAATGGATGATTCGCTCTTTGTCCCAGTATGATAAAGAATTGGCGGATGGTTTTATGGAAGCTTTTAATCATTTCTATAAAACGGATGACACGAAACCGATTGAAAGGGCAGCAGCCAGTATACTTGAACCGTATGGCGGAAGGCTGTTCGAGGGTTTTTCACTAGGAAAATAGAATAGGAAGAAGCACAATGCTTGAGCTTATCTCAAGCATTTTTTTGTGCGGTTATGCTGCATAAACTCTAGTAAACATTCATATAGTCTACTAAGAATCTAGCAATTGAAGGAAAAAACCAGCCGTTTAATAGGCTGGCTCTTGATTAGTGAATATTTCTGTATAGGCCGATGACTTTTCCTAAAATGCTGACATTTTGAAGGATAATGGGGTCTAGCATAGAGTTCTCCGGCTGTAAGCGGAAATGATTCTCTTCCTTGAAGAAACGTTTAACGGTTGCCTCGTCATCCTCGGTCATAGCGACGACAATCTCGCCGTTGTTGGCCGTATGCTGCTGGCGGACGATCACATAGTCACCGTCAAGGATGCCGGCTTCAATCATACTGTCTCCCATGATTTCAAGCATGAACACGTTCTCATCTGCCGGTGCCATATGCTCAGGTAGTGGGAAGTACTCCTCAATGTTCTCGATCGCGGTGATAGGCTGTCCTGCTGTAACCTTACCAATAAGAGGAACACTAACGGAGTTTGCTTTTGGAATATGATCATGCGGATCCATATCAAGAATCTCAATGGCACGCGGTTTCGTTGGGTCACGTCGAATGAGTCCCTTGCTTTCCAGCCGAGCTAAGTGTCCGTGAACGGTTGAGCTTGAGGCAAGTCCGACTGCTTCCCCAATCTCCCTTACGGAAGGCGGATACCCCTTCGTCCGAACTTCTTCTTTAATGTATAGTAAAATATCTTGCTGTCGCTTTGATAGTTTTGTTGTCATCTCCCGCACCTCTTTATCTGATCTTTGTCGTTATTATATCATGAGGGGAACACTAGTACAAACATAAGTTCGATTTTTCTTGTTGACACGAAACATTTGTTCGGTTTATACTGAATTTACGAAAAGCGAACATATATTCTTATTTTGTGGAGGGATTTTTACATATGAAACACGTTTGGTCTTCTTACTCATATACCATCATTTTTACGGTTGGACTTTTTCTTTTAATTTTATTGGCGACTGTCACGAATTTTGAAAAGAGCGATGATCAATATGTGAAAGTGACGGTTGAGAGCGGAGATACGTTATGGGCTATGGCAGAGCAGTACGAGGATGCGAATATGTCTACGACGGAATTTGTCAAATGGGTTCGAGAGGCTAATGAACTTCAAACTACCCACATTAAAGAAGGCCAAACGATTATCCTTCCGATTGAAAAGAATGCGGATATCCTGCATTTGGCAGACTCAAATAAAGAATAAACGCTATAATGAAACTAGTGAAGGCCGGGGCATTCGTTCCGGCCTTCCATGCATATCTCAGGAAGAAATTATAGAGAATGGTGAGAGAAATGAAGGTTGGAATTTACTGCAGGGTCAGTACAGAAAAGAGCACACAGGAGACCTCTCTTGATAGACAGGAGCAGGAATTAACCCAGCTTGCCGCAATGAAAGGCTTTGAGGTCGTCACGATTGAAAAGGAGCAGGCGAGCGGCTATGACTTGGAGAGGGAGGGAATCCTGGTCCTGCTCGAGCAAATGCGCAATAAAGAAATAGAAGGGCTTCTTATTCAGGATGAAACACGGCTAGGCCGGGGGAACGCGAAGATTGCCTTGATGCACTGCATCTATAAGGAGGGCATTAAGCTATATACCGTGACACATAACGGTGAGCTTGAAGTGTCTGAAACAGATGCCATGCTCCTGCAGATCATCAGCATTGTTGAGGAATATCAGCGCAAGCTGCAAAACAGCAAGATTCGCAGGGGGATGAAGCGGGCTATAGAGAATGGCTACAACCCTGCCAAGAATTTGTCGAATCAGCATGTCGGCGGCGGCAGGGAGCGTTCAGAGGTCCCAATCCAAGAGATCATCGCACTCAGAATCAAAGGGCTGACATTTGCCGAGATTACGGAGAATTTAAATCGCAGAGGCTATGAGGTCTCAAAAGCGACGGTTCATCGCCGCTATGCGGAGCATGCCGAAAAACAAAAGCATGTATAATAGATACTTCTTGAAATAGTGTCGGTTTTTCTATACGATGTCAGTAATTGATTTTTTAGGAAAAGGAGCAATATACATGCTGCCAAAAAGCAAAATTAATCGAATTAATGAATTATCCAAGAAGGCGAAGGAAGGCAGCCTTACAACAGAGGAAGCGAAGGAACAATCCTTGCTGCGCGCTGAATATTTAGAGGCTTTCCGTGCTTCCATGAGAAAGACAATTGAGGGAGTAACCATCATTGACCCAGAAGGAAATGACGTGACACCGGAAAAGGTTAAGCAAATTCGCAATAAAAGACTTCATTAATGGGTAAGAGATAGTAGGAGCTTCCACTCTTCGTTGAAATTTTTGTCAATTCTGTAGAATTGGGTAAATAATGTTGTCAATATAACTTTGTTTCATTTATAGTAAGACTGAAGTATGTTAATCGGAAAGGATGTAGACTGACTATGTTTACTGAAAAGGATCAATTAGCGATTACAGCTATTCGTACACTTTCAATTGATGCAATCGAAAAAGCCAATTCTGGTCACCCAGGGATGCCGATGGGCGCTGCGCCTATGGCCTACACATTATGGACTCGTTTCATGAACCATAACCCAAATAATCCAGAATGGTTCAACCGTGACCGTTTTGTGTTGTCTGCAGGACATGGATCCATGCTTTTATACAGTCTTCTTCACTTATCCGGATATGGACTTGATATGGAAGAAATCAAGAATTTCCGTCAATGGGATTCTAAAACACCTGGCCACCCGGAATATGGCCACACTCGCGGGGTTGAAGCAACGACTGGTCCACTAGGACAAGGGATTGCAATGGCTGTTGGGATGGCCATGGCTGAACGTCATTTAGCCGCAACTTACAACAAAGAGAACTATGAAGTAGTCGACCATTATACATACAGCATCTGTGGAGATGGCGACTTAATGGAAGGCGTATCTGCAGAAGCAGCTTCATTGGCTGCACACTTGAAGCTTGGCCGTTTAGTCGTTCTATATGATTCAAATGACATCTCCCTTGATGGGGAATTGAACATGAGCTTCTCTGAAAGCGTAGCGGACCGCTTTAAGGCGTATGGCTGGCAATATATCCGCGTAGAAGACGGCAATGATTTGAGTGAGATTGCCAAAGCGCTGGAAGAGGCAAAAACAGATCTTGATCGTCCAACTATGATTGAAGTTAAAACAGTTATTGGTTATGGAGCACCGAATAAATCCGGTAAATCTGCCGTGCATGGCGCTCCGCTTGGCGAAGATGAAATGAAGCTGACGAAAGAATACTATAAATGGACATTCGAAGAAGATTTCTATGTACCTGAAGAAGTATATGAGACATTCAAAGATACAGTTATTGAAACAGGCGCTAAGAAAGAAGAGGAATGGAACCAATTATTCGCAAGCTATAAGGAAGAGTATCCAGAGCTTGCTGCTCAGCTTGAAACAGCTATCAATGGTGAGCTTCCAGAAGGCTGGGATAAAGACATTCCTGTTTATGAAGCAGGCAAGGCTGTTGCAACACGTAATTCCGGCGGCGAAGTGCTGAACGCCATTGCGAAAAATGTACCATCCTTATTCGGAGGTTCCGCTGACTTGGCTGGTTCAAACAAAACGATGCTGAATGGCGAGAAGGATTTCCTTCCAGGAGCTTATGATGGACGCAACATTTGGTTTGGTGTACGTGAATTTGGAATGGGTGCTGCGTTGAATGGTATGGCGCTTCATGGAGGACTCCATGTGTACGGCGGTACATTCTTTGTCTTCTCTGACTACCTGCGTCCAGCTATCCGTTTGGCTGCGCTTATGAACCTGCCTGTTACTTATGTGTTCACACATGATAGTATCGCAGTAGGGGAAGACGGTCCGACACATGAGCCAATCGAGCATCTTGCGGCCTTGCGCGCAATGCCGAATGTTTCCTTGATCCGTCCTGCTGACAGCAATGAAGTGGCGGCGGCTTGGAAAGCGGCGCTTACTAGCAAGAATAAACCAACGGCGCTTGTTCTATCCCGCCAAAACCTCATGACATTGCCATTGTCTGCTAAATTGGCAGGAGAGGGCGTTCAAAAGGGTGCCTATGTGGTATCTCCTGCTAAGAAAGACCAAGCAGATGCAATCCTTCTTGCATCCGGTTCTGAGGTTGGCCTTGCTGTTCAAGCCCAAGGCGTATTGGCTGGTGAAGGTATTGATGTATCTGTTGTCAGCATCCCGTCCTTCGACCGCTTCGAAGAGCAATCTGCGGAATACAAGGAATCTGTCCTTCCTAAATCCGTTAAGAAACGCTTGGCAATCGAGCTTGGCACTTCCTTCGGCTGGGAACGTTACACTGGCGATGAAGGCCGCGTACTTACGATGGACCGCTTCGGTGCATCTGCACCAGGAGATCTATTGATGGAGAAATTCGGTTTCACACCATCCAATGTGGTTTCTATCGTAAAAGACATGTTGAAATAAGCACGATGAAAAGCCGTCCAGCGTGGTATAAGCCCGCAGGACGGCTTTTTCTTAAGGCAATCTGAACTGCTCGTAAAAGATTAAGCGATGAGGAACCCCCTTGATTGATAGAAATCTTATCGTATCTTTCAAGCAAGTATAGTAAGTTTTTTGCTCTTTATTGGTAAACTAGAGAGATAAGGGACCTGTGCTAATACGGGCCTATCTATGTATATACATAAACAATGGACAAATGAACAGGAGGCAGCCACATGAAACAGTATAAAGATCGCAATGAAGTACCAGACCATGAGAAATGGGATTTGACTGACCTTTACTCCAGCATAGACGATTGGGAGAAGGATTATCAGCAGGTAGAGGGACTTGTCGGTGAGATTGCTGCCTATAATGGGGCAATACAGAATGGCAAGGACTTACTTGATTATTTGACTAAGAATGAAGAGACAGATGCCATCTTCACGAATATATACGTGTATGCGATGCTGCTTGGTGATTTGGATACACGAGAATCATTGGCGCAAAATTTACTGGCGAAAGCACGTACGCTTAGCGTGAAGTTAAGCGAGGCCGGCGCATTCTTCATGCCGTACTTATTAAGCTTGGATGAAGAGACGTTGCGCACGTATATTAAGGAACAGGAGGGACTCCAGTACTTCGAGAAGGACTTATGGGATGCGTTCCGTTATAAGAATCACACCTTGAATAAGGAACAGGAGGAGCTCTTATCGAAATTAGGGGAAACCTTCTCTGCTCCGAATACGACCTTTCAAATGTTTAATAATGCGGACATTCAGTTCGGCGAGGTATCTGACGGCAATGGCGATATGGTCGAGCTCACGAGGGGGATGTACTCAAAGCTGATTGAGGACACTGACCGAAATGTACGGAAAGAGGCCTATAAAGCCTATTACAAGCCGTACCTACAATATGCGAACGTGATTGCTTCTACCTTATCAGCCAATATTAAGAACAATGTTGTGCGGACAAAGATTCGAAACTACTCATCGGCACTTGAGAAGGCATTGTTTGCTGATAAGGTGCCGGTTGAGGTATATGAGAATTTGATTGAAACGACCAGAAAGAATTTGGATGCGAAGCACCGTTATAATGAGATTCGAAAGGAAATCCTCGGTCTTGAACAATTGAAGCCATATGATTTGAGTGTCGATCTTGTAGAAGGTGTGAAGCAGGATATCAGCTATCACGAAGCCTACGAGAACATGCTAAAGGCACTTCATCCGCTTGGTGAGGAGTATTTAAGCATCCTCAGCAGCTTCCGTGACAAACGCTATGTCGATGTCAGGGAAACGCCAGGGAAGCGCTCTGGTGCCTATAATCTTGGCGTTTATGGGGTACACCCGTTCATCCTGTTGAATCATCATGATGATATTGACAGCCAGTTCACGCTCGTTCATGAGATGGGCCATGCGATGCACAGCTATTATTCCTCGACCTATCAGCCAAGAATCTCAGCCGGCTATTCCATCTTTGTGGCAGAGGTTGCCTCAACTGTAAATGAGGTGCTGTTAATTCATTACTTATTAAAAGAAACGACAGATCCGAAGAAACGGAAATACTTATTGAATTACTTTATTGACCAGTTCAACGGAACCTTCTTCACGCAGGTTATGTTCAGTGAGTTTGAGAAAATCACGCATGAGAAGGCAGAGCAAGGAGAGCCGCTCAATAAGGAATCCTTCAATCAAATATACGGCCAATTATCGAATGCCTACAGCGGTGATGTCGTAGAAGAAGAGGAAGAAACACCATACGGCTGGTCACGAATCCCGCATTTCTACCGTCCATTCTATGTGTACAAATATGCGACTGGATTTGTCTCCGCCATTCATTTGGCAGGGGAATTGCTGAAGGGCAACAAAGAGGTTCAAGCCTCCTATCTGGAATTCTTGAAGAGCGGAAGCTCCGAATATCCGCTTGATCTCTTGAAGAAGGCAGGGGTTGATTTGACCTCGCCTGAGCCAATTAATAACGCGATGAAACAGTATCGGGAATTGATTGAGGAGTTTGCCTCATTGTAAGAGAAAAAGAAAAAAGAGTTTGGGACTAAATGGAATAAATGATTTTCAAAAATGAGTGATTGTCACTTATTCTTCCTATTCAACAGCAGTTGGAAATATACAATCGTTTCATTCAGCAAAATGCACTCGCTTTCCGCGGGGAGGAAGGCTTGAGCCTCCTCGGCACTTACGCCTGCGGGGTCTCAGCCTTTCCTCTACTTCCCGCAGGAGTCGAGTGCATTTCGCTCCATTTCACTAGTCAAAGAAAGCAACAATCAACGAATGCATAGAAAACAACAAATAAAGACCCGAATGATTAGACGATAGATTTATTCCTTTATCGTCTAATCATTCGGGTTTATCATTTGGCTGGAATACTTATGTCCCCGCCTCTTCTTTTTTATTCATCCTCAAATTCATCCATTATCCTTGCTCTTAAGCATAAACATAGAACGAGGGGATAAACCCGCAAATAAATAAGATGCGCCAAAGAGGGCACCATCCTTCCATTCCTTCCTGGATAAAGGAATAGCTGAGTATATCGATAATCCCGATGGTTTGAATGATATAGACACTCCTGATGTTTTGTAGGTTCTTTAAGATCAGCCGTTCATCCTGTATTTTCTTCTTTCTGAATCCTCCTCATCTACCCAAAAAAGTTCACCTATTGTGGCGTTAACTGCATAGCATATGAGCAGGCATAATTTCAAGGGAGGGTGATATGCCCCCTTTTCGTTCAGGCCTACAGTCTGTCTCGTTATGCCCGCAGCTTCCGCTAGTTTAGCTTGAGTTATCCCAGCTTTTATGCGTGCTGATTTAACTGAATTTCCCCATGATGCTCCCGACTACCACAGAGTGTACTTCCATTCAAACCCCATTTGTATATGGATTACAAGGAAAGTCAGATTTACGAAAATAGTCATTAAGTTGGGAAATATAGCATAAATCACTAGAGGAAAACAAGAGAAATGGCAGACATTCCTCAGTTATTTAGAGGGTATACATCCTAAACAAAGATAGGTTGAGGTGAACAGATGCATGTTCGATAAACTCCGTAACAAATGGAAGGAAATAGGAAGAGATGGGGTGACGATCCCTATTAAGCCGGTGATGCTAGAACAGCTGATTAAAAGGCAGCCAGAGCTTAAGGATATTAAGGTAGAAATATCCTCTGAGAATTTGGTTATTAGAGGGACAACTGAGATGAAGAAAGGTTTAATTAGGAAGGATATAGCCTTTGAAGTAGCTTTAAAGCCCATTCATATGGAAAAGAGAATCATCCTGTTTGAGTTAATTCGAGTAAAGCCGGTTGATATAAATATGATTAATTCACGATTATTCCATAAACCGCCTTTTGCGCAATACAGTGAACGTACGGTAAAAATTGATTTTAATTCATGGGATATCGTCAAAAAAGTGCCCGTTGGTCACATTAAGAGTTATGAGATGACGAATGGAGCTATTAATCTTACTCTTTCTTTTTGATAATCTTTCAGTTTTCCCTAAACATATGCTTTAAAAAGGAGACAACCGTCAAACTTTTGACCTAATTGGAGCAAATGCAAGCAAAATTCATCCTTTCGACAAAATTAGAGGTTATCTGCATCAGATTTTTACAGAAAATGTATACTATTTTGTCTATAATAGATGCAAAGGAATAGGAGGGACAGTATGCGCACATATATTATTTATTTAATTGAAAACCAATTCGCCAATCATTTTTATGGCCGTGAATATATGTTTTATAACTTATTCCAGGATTTTGAGGAAGCTGAAGGGGATGACAAGCGAATTCTCCGCCGGCAGATTATGTGTGTGACAAAACGAATCCCTGCCAATCTGTTCAACTCTTATATGAATGAAAAAATCAAAAGTAAACAAGGATGTTTTGAAGAAAACGGGGTATATTATATCCGTAAGAATAGAAATGGAGCGTTCAGTGAAGCCTCTCTCGGCTACCGGAACCACTCATTGATTCTGCACGCTTCAGGAAGCTATGAGAGTGAGACGATTTTCTTTGAATGGCTCAGGCAATGGAATCCATACTTCCTCGCACTCGACACAGGGGAAGGACGCTGTGCATGGCTCAGACCAATCAAGCAGCCGAAATTCATTCTTTCTTGAGCATGGAAGCCATAACCTTTCCTCTCTAGCTTTAAAATTGCTACTTTTCAAGCGATAACAGCATAATACGCCAAAATCTGATAGAAATATCACCCCACATATGGTATTATTACTCTTGGTTTAATAATGTCTGTTAGACAGCACGGAGGAGGTTATTAAGGATTATGTTATACTATATTCTAACAGGAATCATTGCCTTGCTTGCTGGTGTAGCTTTAGGATTCTTCATCGCACGTAAATACATGATGGACTACCTAAAGAAAAACCCGCCAATTAATGAGCAAATGATTAAGATGATGATGACACAAATGGGAATGAAACCTTCCCAAAAGAAAGTAAATCAAATGATGAATGCGATGAACAAGCAACAAGGGAAATAATTCTTTGTTCGTTCTATGCATGAATCCATCAAACTAGGTTAATGATCGTCTTTTACATAAAAGATTTTCAGGCAATAACCTCGTGAACTTTCATGACTGAAATGATAAAACCACTTTTCTGATTGAACAGAAGAGTGGTTTTTATTTTTATCAGAGGGAATATTGTCGAAAAGTAAAACTCCAAAATTTAACATTTCGATGCTACCATTGGGGTATAGAAAATATACATATTACCAAAGATAAAGAGATGTGGGGGTGATATGTATGAAAAAGGAGGACAAAGAAATGGGTACTCAAATTCAAGATAAAGAAAAAACGCTTGATTTTATGGAGAATATTCAAGACATTATTAATAAAACGATTAAAGAACAAGGATTAACGAAAAGGGAAATTGAAAAAGCATTGAACTATCATAGAAGGTGATATGACTAAAAGATATAAAGTTGTTTTAGACACGAATGTATTTATCCATGGGTGGTTTTATGGGGATGAAGATTGTCAAACAATCCTAAAATTAGTGAAGAAACGAAAAATATATATTGGTTTTTCTCAAGATTCAATTGGAGAACTTATGTATGTCTCAAAAAATTTTGCGAGGAATTTTATACGAAAAGAGCAAGATCGTTTATCTTTTATGTCAGATATCTCTAAGCTCTTTTATTATGGCAGCTCGGCTAATATAAGCCAGATGCCGGATATAGATAAAATTAAAGATAAAACCGATTTAATGTTTGTTAAGTGTGCGTTCGTTTATGAGGCTGATTTTTTAGTATCCAATGATTATAGGAGTGGGATGTTTGATATAGATGGTCAATCATTTCATGTTGTTAATACTTCTGATTTTCTTAAAGTATATAAGGAGAGTTAGAATGAATGACAACAATATATTACATACAAATTTTATAAGATAGATAGATTTTCAGAAGTGACTCTTATAGAAGAGTCTTTTTTATTTATTGTTTTATCAAGATTGTTCTTTGTCTAACCTACTTGAAAAAGGGGGAGTATCGTGAAAAATCTACTGGCCATCATTTCGGTATTTATGATTCTGCTCGCCATCTTTGCCCCAGCAGGAATCATGTATGCGTTCCTTATTCATTTCACAGGGCAGGATTACGCCTCAATCCCATATTTGCTATTATTTCTCATCTTGTTTTGCATGATTGATATAGGCGTCGGTACATGGATAGATTCCTTGTTAAATGCTGTGAAGGACCGATATAAAGCGTTTTATACCAATACATTCCTTCGTACATTGCTGGAATGGGGCGGAACGTTGATCGTATTGAGCATGCTTGATTTCTTTATGGATGGAATAGAAATTTCTTTGCTGATGAAAGTGGTGATTACCATTATTCATGGGGTGACAGGTCTTTTCTTAGAGAACATAGAGATGGATGAGGAGGAAGGAAGGGGATTACCTCCGGAGGTTGAGGCAGATATTCAGCGTCTTCTGCAGGAGGAGAGCTGGACAGATTGTGTGAAAAGAATCCAGGCTAAATACCCGGAGATACCAAAAAGTGAGATTATCAGGGCTGTTCGAAGCATACATAGACAGAAATAAAGGCTCCAGGTTTTAACAGCTGGAGCCTTGGTTTTTATAGGGCCTTCTTTATCAAATTCTTGTAGTAGAGCACAGAGAGAAGGCCGAATATTGAGTAAAGAACGGTGTAAAGAACCATGACAATCAGCATTGGTGTCCATAGCTCAGTTCCGAATAAGAACCAGCCGGACTGAACGGCAAAATAGCCATGGGAAAGGCCAATGATCAGCGGGATGCCGAAATTGAAGATTTGCTTGGCAATGACACCTTTTAATAAATCGCCTTCCGTGAAACCGAGCTTGCGCAGGATTGTGTAGTTCGGCAGCTCTTCTTCTCCTTCATCCATTTGCTTGAAATAAAGAATACATCCGGATGTAATCAAGAACGTGAGCCCGAGGAAGGCAACAATAAAGAGCATCAAGCCCATCGTGTTTTTCATATCATGGACAAGCTGTGGGCGGGAGTCATTCATGTATTCTTTATCCGGGAGCTCCATGAACAGGTCATTCGCTTTCTTGAGATTGGCTTCATGATTAATCGTAATACCCGTAAAGATAGTAGCTTCCTGCTGGATAGAGGAATCAGGATTCTCAGCAATCTCGTTAAAAACGGTCTGGTCGATGAGAGCTAGAGGCATATCAATAGTGAAATAACTGGAAACAAGAGATTCTTTCTTCAATCCCGCCAAGGTTTGCTTCATTGAGCCATTTGGCCCTTCAAGGATTAACGTACCTGCTTCATTAAATTGATAAAGGCTGGCATTTGCATCACTGAATCCAGCCATGATGACCTCATCCTTGGCTAAATTTAAGCCTTCCACGGCTGTTTCACTTGCGACGGGTATGGTTTTACGGTTTGGATTATAGTCCATTACTTCAAAAAAACTGCCGTTTACGATATCGCTTAGATCTGCGTAGACATGGATGACTTTAATTTGTTTCTCGGAGTAAGCGATTTGATTTTCTGTTAAAAGATTGATGAATGTTTCATAATCATCCTGGTTTGCAAAGGAAAAATCAGCCGCCACTCTATCCTGAGCGCTCTTTTCAATCGAATAATACGAAATATAGCTTAACGATAAGAGGGCGATGGCAAGGGCAGAAACGGTCGTGATGATGGTCAGCAAGAGTGCATTTGACTTCATACGAAACATGATGGAAGACAAGGACAGGACATCATTGATGGTTAGATAGCCATTCTTCTTTTTCCGTACAAGATTGAAGAGGAAGCGGATAGAGCCCTTATAGAAGAAGTAAGTCCCGAGAATGACTGAGGTAAGAATAAAGACCATCCCAAGCAAAAATTCATTGGCTGTTTGGAAGTCTCCCCCGAATAGCTTAGACGATACATAATAACCACCAGTAATGAACGAGATTCCGATAAGTCCCATCAGGATTTCCCATAGAGAGATTTTCCCTGCTTTCATCTCTGTGGTTGTTTCCGTATGGAATAAGGCTAGAATGCCTTTTCTCTTGATATAGAAAAAATTAATCAATAAGGTAAACAGGAAAATCCCGAAAAAGATGATGAGCGTCTGGATAAGGGCAGCACTGGAAAACCTCAAGGAAGCAATGTCCTCTGTTCCTGTAATATTAAGTAAGATCAGCAGCAATAATTTAGAGGAGGCAAAGCCGAGGAAGATCCCCCCAATTAAGGAGCTGAAATAGAGAATGCTGTTTTCGGAAGAGAGGATCCAAAAGACCTTCTGCTTGTTCATTCCGACTAATTGGTATAAGGCAATTTCTTTGCTGCGCCTTTTCATGAAAAGATTATTCGCATAGGCTAGAAATACGGCAACGATAGCAATCAGCAGGATGGAGCCTGTAAGAATGGCCGAGCCCCCTTTAATGCCGCCTTCTACCTCATCCATGGCAGGATCGTATTGGAGTGTGACAAAGGAGAAATAAAGAGCCGAACTGAATACGAGAGCAAACACGTACAGATAGTAATTTTTCAGATTCTTTTTAAGGCTTTGCCTAATCAGCTTGCCAATGCTCATACTTGAACACCGCCTAGAATTCCTTGTGTTTTCATCAGATCCTTGAAGAATTGCTGTCGATTCTCATCCCCCTTGTTCAACTGCGTATAAATCTGTCCGTCCTTAATAAAGATGACGCGGCTACAATAGCTTGCCGCAAGCGGGTCATGGGTGACCATGACGATGGTCGCTTTAAGCTCGTCGTTCAGCTGGCCGAGTTTGTGCAGCAGGTCTGACGCTGATTTGGAGTCTAAGGCACCTGTTGGTTCATCCGCAAAGATGATACTTGGTTCATGGATGAAGGCTCTGGCAGCGGCCGTTCGCTGCTTCTGTCCTCCAGATATTTCATTCGGGTATTTATCCTTGATATCGTTTATGCCAAGAGTCTCGGCTATTTCCTTGAATCGGCGCTCAGCCTCTTTTTTGTTTGCCTTCTGAACAGAGAGGGGGAGGAGGATATTCTCCTTGACGGTTAAGGTATCTAGCAGATGATAGTCTTGAAAGATAAAGCCTAAATGATTCATGCGGAACTGGGCCAGTTTCTTGTCCTTCATTTTCGTCATTTCTTGTCCTTCGATATAAATGATTCCACGGCTTGCCTTATCAATGGAGGATAGGACATTAAGAAGGGTGGTCTTCCCTGAACCGGAGGCTCCCATGATGCCGATAAACTCTCCCTTAGCAATGGTTAAATCCACGCCCTGTAACACTTCCTGTTTATTAAACTTATTGCCATATATTTTATGAACTTTTACTGCCTCTAATATATTCATCTGTCCGTCACTCCTTTTATCGATTAATACAAGTGTACAGGAATATTCTGGTTAACCTCCTGTTATTTGGCGAACAAATAAGAAAAGCATGTGACATTATTGTCACTCGAATCAAACGACCAATGTAGGGGGAAGGGGAGGCTCATTCATCCTCGTGAGCGCACATAGAATAAAAAAAGCCTCCAGCCATTGAATGACTGGAGACTGCTAAGGATTAAAGGGCCTTCTTAATTAATTTCTTGTAGTACAGCACGGATAGAATGCCGAATATGGAGTAGAGGCCTGTATATAGAACCATCACAATCAGCATCGGTGTCCATAGGTCAGATCCGAAGAAGAACCAGCCGGATTGCACGGCGAAATAGCCGTGGCATAGACCGATAAACAACGGGATGCCGAAGTTGAAGATTTGCTTGGCAATGATGCCTTTTAGTAAATCACCTTCCGTGAAGCCGAGCTTGCGCAAAATCGTATAGTTTGGCAGCTCTTCTTCGCCTTCATCCATTTGCTTGAAATAAAGGATGCAGCCGGAGGTAATCAGGAAGGTGAGTCCTAGGAACGCGACGACAAAGAACAATAATCCCATAATGTTTTTTTGATCCAGAATTTGTTGATAGCGGGAATCGTTCATGTCACTGTCGACCGTTTCCAAGAAGACCTCATTCGCCTTTTCCAGATTGGCTTCATTTTTAATCGTAATCCCCGTATGAACGGATGATTCCAATTGAATGGATGGGTCTGGTTTCTTGGCTAGCTTCTCATACACGGACTCTTCCACAATCATGACCGGCATTCCTCCGCCTGTAAAGTAGGAGGAAACAATCGGTTTCTTATCAATACCCACATAGGTTAAAGGAATATGGCCGTCTGGACTTTCTAGTTGAACCGTGCCTGAATCCTTAAATTGAACAAGCGTGGCGATCATGTCACTATAGCCAGTAAACTTGATTTCGTCCGGCTTCAAATTCAACCCATCAATGGCTGTGTCACTTACTAGTGGCATAGGCATATGATCAGTCGTGTAGTTGACTTCTTCAAAGCTTTTTGCCGTAATATCTTCGAGGTCAGTATACACTTGAATCACATTAACTTTTTTCTCCTCGTAGCCAATCTTCTTCTCCTGCAGGGCGTCTTCAAACAAAGGTACTTCCTTCGTGTTGGCGATTGAAAAGTCTGCTGTCACATTTCGCTCGGCCTGCTTCTCAACGGAGTAATAGGCGATATAGCTTAAAGAAAGCAGCCCGATGGACAAAGCCGATACCGTCGTGATGACCGTTAAGAGCATGGCGTTTGATTTCATCCGGAACATAATGGATGAAAGGGAGAGCACATCCTGAATGGTTAGATAGCCATTCTTCTTCCTGCGTATCAGGTTGAATAAGAAGCGGATAGAACCCTTATAGAAAAAGTATGTTCCAATAATGACGGAAGCTAGGATAAAAATCATGGCCATAAACAACTCATTGATTGTGCCGAAATCTCCATCAAACAGCATGGAGGAGACATAATAGCCCGTGATGATCAGAAGGAGGCCAAGCAGCCCAATCAATACCTCCCAAACAGAAATCTTTTTTGTCTTCATTTCGGTTGAGGAGACCGTATGGAATAGATCCAGGATGCCTTTTCGCTTAATGAAGAAGTAATTGACAAGCATCGTAATCAGGAATATTCCGATAAACACCGCAGCCGTTTGAATAAGGGCTTCTGTTGAGAAATTCAGTTTCGCTAAGTTGTCGACATTGGTGATTCTGATAAGAATGAGCATCAATAATTTCGAGAAGGAAAATCCTACGAAAATTCCCGCCAATAAAGAGCCGAAATAGAGAATACTATTTTCGGTGTTCAAAATCGTGAATACCTTCGACTTATTCATCCCAACTAATTGATACATGGCGATTTCCTTGCTGCGTCTTTTCATGAAGATATTATTGGCATACACAAGAAAGATCGTCACGATCGCAATCAAGAGAATGGAGGCTGACCGGATGGACGCTTCCCCCTTAATGGTCCCTTTCATCGGGTCCATCGATGGATCGTACTGTAAGGTAACGAATGAAAAATACAAAGCGACACTAAAGACAAGGGCAAAAATGTATAGATAATAGTTTTTAAGATTTTTCTTCAGGCTGCGCCAGATGAGAGAATTGACACTCATACTTGAACACCGCCCACAATGCCCTGCGTTTTCATGAGGGCCTTGAAGAAGGTTTGACGGTCTTCCTCGCCTTTATTCAGCTGTGTATAAATTTGTCCGTCCTTAATGAAAATGACACGGCTGCAATAGCTTGCTGCAAGCGGATCATGAGTGACCATGACGATGGTTGCACCGAGCTGTTCATTGAGCTGGCCCAATTTCCCGAGCAGATCGGAGGCAGATTTCGAATCAAGCGCACCCGTCGGCTCATCGGCGAAAATGATGCTAGGCTCATGGATGAACGCTCTAGCAGCAGCGGTACGCTGTTTTTGCCCGCCAGAGATTTCATTTGGATATTTATTCTGGACCTCAAGTATGCCTAATGTTTCAGCGATTTCATTGAATTTCTGTTCGGCCTCTTTCTTATTCACCTTTTGGACAGAGAGGGGGAGAAGGATATTTTCCTTCACGGTCAATGTGTCAAGCAGGTGATAGTCCTGAAAGATGAAACCTAAATGATTCATGCGGAACTGGGCTATCTTGCGCTCGGACATTTTCGTCAGCTCCTGCCCTTCAATCAGGATGGACCCTCGGCTTGCTTTATCAATGGATGACAGTACATTGAGCAGGGTTGTTTTCCCGGAGCCGGAAGCACCCATAATCCCAATGAACTCACCCTTTTGAATCGTGAGGTCAATGCCTTTTAATACTTCCTGCTTATTAAATTTATTCCCGTAGTATTTGTGAATCTTAACTGCTTCAAGAATATTCATCAGTCGTTCACTCCTTTCGTTCTTATTATTAGTCTAGAATAATGGCAGAAAGGATTCCTGCTATTTAGCGAACAAACAAGAAAAGCATGTGACATTATTGTCACACACTTATCACGGACTCAAATTCATTTCGTTTCGGGAAGCGGAGCGTGAAGGCCGTGCCTTCCCCAAGTGTTGATTCCACGCTGATCTTGATGTGCAGGGCAAGGGCTGCCTGCTTCGTTAAATAAAGCCCCATTCCGCTTGAGGAACGATCTTGATGCTCCGTTGTTGATGTGAAGCCTTTGTCGAAGATACGGGGCAGGTCCTTCGGGTCAATTCCGCGTCCATTGTCAATGATTTGCACATATGTGTGACTGTCATCCCGAAAGCTTTTCAAGCGAATCTCATCCTGCTCACTGTATTTGACGGCATTGGTTAACAGCTGGCGGATGATAAAGGCGGCCCATTTGGCATCCGTTAAGACGACATCAGCCTCAAGTTCTAAATCAAAGCCAATGCCTTTTTGCAGGCACCAGGACTGTAGCATCTTAATCTCCTGAATCATTAGCGGCTTCAAGCTGACCTGCTCAATGTAGAGATCATTATGCATGAAGGGCATCCGCTTCTGATGGAGCTGTGTATCAAGTAATAAATGAATCCTAAGCCATTCGTACATGAGCTGAGCCTTCATCTCCTCATCCTCGGTACGGTCGATAATCAGCTTCATCGCCGTAAGCGGGGTCTTCACCTCATGAATCCATGCCAGCAAATCATCCTTTTCATATTCAAGCAGGGCTGTATTCTCATATGTCTCATTCCGAAGCGAAGTGGTCTGCTGAATGAGTGTATCCGCAACTATTCTCTCAAATGGACTCGTTGGTGTCGGGAGCGTGTCCGTATCAAGATCGGCTGTCCAATTATCCAACTCCTGATAAAACTTCGTCTCCTTTATATAGCGGAAGCAGAGAAAGGCAAGAGAGAGAATCGTTGTTAAGAAAACAGCGTACAGCACAGGTGTAATGGGAATGGAATGATCAAGCCAGGCAATCAAAAGGATAAGTCCCTGCACTGCGACAATCAAGAGGATCCAGCTTAGACGCTCCTTCAGGAATTTTGCCTTCATATAGGTGACTCCTCTTCCTTGGCGATATAGCCTTGTCCAACCTTCGTCTCAATCATGTGGCCAAGACCAAGCTGTTCGAGCTTTTTGCGAAGACGATTGACGTTCACCGTGAGCGTGTTATCGCTGACAAAGCGCTCATCCTCCCATAAAGCACGAATCAAGGCATCCCGGCTGACAATCTTGTCCTTATGCTCAAGCAATTGCTTGAGGATAAAGCATTCATTCTTCGTCAGTTCAATCTCTATCTCATCCTTGCTGATACTATTTCGCTCAAAATCAATCAACGCACCGCACCACGTTTTAAGGGCAGCTGTTTCTGCATTGTAATTATACGTGCGTCTGAGGATTGCTTGAATCTTCGCAAGCAGCACATCGAAATGAAACGGCTTTTGCACAAAATCATCCGCCCCAAGCTGCATTGACATGACCATATCGGTTGGATGGTCCCGTGAGGACAGGAAAATAATCGGCACATTCGAATAGTTACGGATCATTCGGCACCAATGAAATCCATCATATTTAGGAAGCTGAATATCAATGATGACCAAATCAGGCTTCGCTTCTGTGAACTCGGCCAGCACATTGGAAAAGTCAGTAATTCCGTTAACCTCATAAGACCAATTGGAAAGTCGGTCCCGAAGCTCCTGGAACAAGGTCTGGTCATCCTCAATCACTAATAATTTAAACAAGACTCTCACCACACTTACTAGGTATCTATGAATCAAGCGTATCATAAAATAGTGGATTTGAATAAGGAATCGTGAGGAAGGCAGGAGGGATATGAAAAGTTTTGGAGAATAATATATGAACGGATGTCTTTATGAGTATGTTGGACCTGGAGTATGAAATGATTAAAGAGAATGATATTGTTTAGACGAAGAAGGAGTACGAATATGAAAACGAGATTAACATTCCCGCAAATCTTATTATCTGCAGCCGTTATTGCAACGATTATGACCGTAGCTGATTCATTCATTGAGTGGGAAAAGAGGATATATGGGGGTATTTTTGCCTTTGTTATCGTACTAAGTGTATGTAAAATCGTTGAGGTCCTATTCAAGGGTCAAAGCTTAGAAGAGTCAAATGAACCTGTTAAAGAATAGTACGCGATAAATCGAACGACATAGGAGGAAGTGAAAGATGGACTATACTTTCACGGTTATGACACAAGAACAGGCAGAATGGATTGCCTATTCATGGCATTATGATGGAGAATACAGCTTCTATGACATGGAGGCCGACCCGGATGATCTGGAGGAGTTCTTAAACGCGGAAACAAGAGGCGATTCGGTATTTGCGGTAACATATGAAGAGACATTAGCTGCCTTTTTAACGGTTGAATTGACCGGTAGCCAGACGGCGGATATTGGCTTAGGAATGGAGCCAGGCTTAACCGGTCAAGGGAAAGGAATGGACTTCCTGCAGGCTGTGATTGAATTTGTCACATTCGAATATGAGGTTGAAAGAATGACCTTATCGGTTGCCGCTTTCAATGTCAGGGCGATAAAGGTATACAGGAAAGCCGGGTTTAAGGATGCTGGGACGTTCCTGCAGGAGACAAACGGCCGTACGTATGAGTTTTTGAAAATGGAGTTAGCTGTTTAGAACTCACATGTGACCGGCATCATGAATAATTCATTCTCAACAAGGATATTGCCTCTGACCATTAATTTAGTCTGTGCTTCACATTCAATCGGTCTAAGATTAGGCGATGGAAAGGCTTCTGGATGAAAGTAATATTCGATGGACGTAAATTCATAGGGAATAAAAGAGCATAGCTGTTCGATTGGAGGAATCATTTCTCCCATTACATCATATAAGTGCAGGATTCCATTGTTTACCTCAAAAACAAGGATTGTATCCAGTTCCTCTATAAGATAAAGATTCTCGTAGATTGCTGGATTATAGAAATTGAAGTACAGACAATTCAAATAACGAATAGGAAAGAAAGTGGTGGATAAGATTTTACTGTGTTGAGCGATTTTGTTCAGAATTTCTAAATCTGCCGGATTCGTCAATGGCTTGAGTTTACGTAAAGAGGATGATGAAGCGATTGTCGTATGGGCAAAATCCATTTTAAAGGAATACTGGTTAACCGTTTTAAACCCAAAAGGGATGTAAAGCTCGGGACTGCTCGTATAGAGGATGGATCCTTCATACGTTTGATCTGCATCGTCCAGCATTTTTTGAAACAAAGCCTTCATGAGCCCCTTCCTTCGATAGTCCGGATGCGTCATGACCGATTGAATCCCAATACAATGGATGGATGCACCGTTAATCATCATCGGGAGCGGAAAGGCCGAAACATTTGCAATCGCTTGTTCCCCGTCAAAGAAGCTGTAAGGCATATACTCGTTATTCCACAATCCTTTATCAGAGAGATCGGTCATCAAATTCGGACTGATGCCGAAGACTTGCTCAAATAACGGGTATAGCTTCTCGCGCATGCGGATATCATGCGTGTATTTTTCGGCAAATAGGAAGCCGTCTTTTTGAATGGACAATTTGGACACATCCTTAAACTAGTCATTTATGAATACGCTTTGATGGATAGTAAGCCGCTTCATCCTCAAAGGCAGGAGATGAATGGTCCCTCGTCACCCGATCCAAATGGTCGGGAGAAGGAGAATAGAACCAATAGGGTGGTTTTATTTGATTATAGCATCTGAAGCGTGATGGTATGGAATTTTATCCCGTTTTGAATGCCATTGGTCAATTCATGGTTAGGGGAGATGTGAAATGAAATCATTTGTTATACATTTTCAGGAAATCGATTGGACGAAGCTTCCGCTTGTTGGCGGGAAGGGTGTTCATTTGGCGGAGCTATCGAAAATACAAGGATTATCTGTTCCGGCAGGCTTTTGTGTAACGACGGAAGCTTACCAAAAAGCCTTTGAAAACCATGACACTTTCCATCAGTTATTGGAGCAGTTAACAAAGTTGAATGGGGAGGAGCACACGCAAATCCGTACCCTCAGTAATCAAATCCGGCAGCATATGATGAAAGCTGAGATTCCTCCTAATGTTGAAGAGGATGTCACTCATGCTCTTGCCCAGCTTGGAGCTGAACATGCCTATGCGATACGCTCCAGTGCCACGGCAGAGGACCTCCCGTCTGCCTCCTTTGCCGGGCAGCAGGACACATATTTGAATATCATCGGTGTTTCGTCCATTTTGCGGCATATCCAGAAATGCTGGGCTTCTTTATACACGGAACGTGCCGTTATTTATCGGCTGCAAAATGGGTTTGATCAAAAAGACGTCTCGCTATCTGTAATCGTTCAGCAGATGGTCTTCTCAAATGCTTCAGGCGTTATGTTCACGGCTGACCCGATGACCTCCAATCGAAAGATTCTCTCCATCAATGCGAGCTTTGGAATGGGAGAAGCGCTTGTTTCCGGCATTGTCTCACCTGATTCCTATCAAGTGAGGGGAGCCCAACTAATCGACAAGATGATTGCGGACAAAAAGAAAGCGGTCTATTGTTTGGAGGAAGGGGGCACGAAGACACAGCCGATTGAGCCTGATTGGCAAAAAGTGCAAACATTAACGGACAGCCAGATTATCGAATTAGCACAAATCGGAAGGCAGATAGAGGACCACTTCAGCTGTCCTCAGGATATCGAATGGTGTCTTGTAGATAATACCTTTCATATTGTCCAAAGCCGGCCCATTACCACTTTATATCCAATACCTGAAGCAGCAGACCAGGAAAACCATGTGTACGTCTCGGTCGGCCATCAGCAAATGATGACCGCCGCGATGAAGCCGCTCGGCTTATCCTTTTACCTATTAACGACTCCCGCCCCGATGCGAACGGCTGGCAGAAGATTATTTGTCGACGTCACCCAGCAGCTCGCTTCAAAAGAAGGCAGAGTAATGCTGCTAAACACATTAGGAAAGTCTGATCCGCTCATCAAAGATGCCCTCATCACAATCGTTGACAGGGGAGACTTCGTTAAACTGCTCCCGCAAGACTATTCAGCAATAGCTCCGCTTAGAAAAGGCCCTATGCCAGCTGCGCAGCCGCCCATTGAACCTGGCCCCTCCCTTATTTCAGAACTAATCAATAAGAGTCAAGCATCGATCGAATTATTGAAACAGCAAATCCGAACAAAATCAGGGATAGATTTGTTTGATTTTATACAAGAGGATCTAAAGGAATTAAGGAGGGAGTTATTCGCTCCAGAAAGCATGGCGGTGATCAAGGCGGCGATGGATGCTTCGGCATGGCTGAATGAGCATATGGCCAAATGGTTAGGTGAACCGAATGCTGCGGACACCCTTTCACAATCCGTTCCAAACAATATCACATCAGAAATGGGGCTTGCCTTATTGGATGTGGCTGATGCGATCCGTCCTTATCCAGAGGTGATAGATTACCTGCAGAACGTAAAAGAGGACCGCTTTTTGGATGAGTTGTCGGAGTTTGAAGGAGGGGCAACGATCAAACAAGTGCTGGATGATTTTCTCCATAAATACGGAATGCGATGCAGCGGCGAAATTGATTTGACAAGGACGCGATGGAGTGAGAAACCAAGTGCCTTAATTCCGCTTATTCTAAGCAATCTCAAAAACTCCGCTCCCCATGCTAGTCAGTTGATGTTTGAACAAGGAAGAAAGGAAGCTGTTCGAAAAGAGAGGGAGTTATTGACGAGACTGCAGTCATTACCTGATGGGGAACAAAAGATGAATGAAACAAAACGAATGATTGATTTGCTGCGGAATACGATCGGCTACCGTGAATATCCGAAATACTTCATGGTTAATCGCTACTTCATTTATAAACAGGCATTGTTGAAAGAGGCGAAAAAGCTTGAACAGGCGAAGGTGATTCATCATCTGGAAGATGTCTATTATCTTACTTTTGATGAACTGCGTGAAGTGGTTCAAACGAAAGAAATGAATGAAGAAATCATCCGGAAGCGGAAAGAGGAATATACGCTATATAAGAAGTTAACGCCACCACGTGTCATTACATCAGATGGAGAAATCATAGCAGGAGCGTACAAGCGGGAAAGCATCCCAGTCCATTCTATTCCAGGTCTTCCGGTATCTGCTGGAGTCATAGAAGGCCGGGCCCGCGTGGTTTTATCGATAGAGGAAGCCGATTTGGAGGCTGGAGATATATTGGTGACGGCTTATACAGACCCGAGCTGGACTCCTTTATTTGTCTCCATCAAAGGCTTGGTCACCGAAGTAGGCGGGTTGATGACCCATGGCGCGGTGATAGCACGTGAATATGGGCAGCCGGCGGTGGTTGGAGTGGAGAAGGCAACAACGCTTATTAAAGACGGACAACAAATCCGCTTGAATGGGACCGAAGGGTATATTGAAATCCTATAATAGTATTTTAAATGGTCAAGAGTAGAAAATTCATTTGTTCATTGCAGCTAAAAGCTGAGGAGTTAGTCTATTTCAGGTTAATATGGCCGATTTTCAATAGGGGAAAATCGGCCAGAAATAATGATGATGGATTTAACGGGTAAAGCCTAGTTTGCTTTTCTAATAGGCGTAAAAAAGTTTCAAGCATTTTCATCTCGATTAACTATTTTCCTATATTCCGACTTCGGTTCGCTTTGCTCCCAAATTAGGTTTTGCAAAAGGATTCCGGACAACCCTATACAAAACAATCCAATGCCAATTGCTTGAAAGGTATTCAGGACGCCAAAATGATGAATCATAAGACCACCAAGGAGCGGGCCAGCAATAAAGAGGATGCTTAAAATAGAATCAAGAATACCAGCGACTCTGCCTACAGCATCTTTAGGCGGTTCAATCTGGATAAGAAAATTGATGGCTGTAACAATCATTCCATTTCCTATTCCCCCGATTAAGGCAAGAATGACCGCTAAAAATATCATGTTGTACTCTTGTAGATAGCCATAACCTCCTGTCATAATCCCAATCAGAAGACTGCCTGTTCCAAAGAACCAACCATACTTGCGGATGCGGCTTAATCCATGCAGAAGCATGACAACCAGGAGAGAACCTAATCCGATAGCTGCAATTGCCCATCCCGTAATTTCTGGGGTGTTAGGAAACACGGTGCTAAATAAAGTGACGATTTGTGTATCAATCATTTGAATGGTGAGTGTACTAAAAATACCAAAAAGGATGCTTGCTCTTAAAGTTTGGTTATTGATAACAATCGTCCAGCCCATCTTCCACGATAAGAAAAAACTAGTCTGTTCGGTAACCTCAGACGCTTCATCATTATCGCGTCCTTTTATTTGAACCCGGCTGAGAATAATCCCAGAAATCGTAAAGGACAAGGCGTTCATGAGGATGGAGAGTTTGGGGGAGAAAATTCCAGCTATAGAACCACCTATAAGTGGTCCAACTACCTTCATCAGCTGAAATAGGCTTCCATTAATGGTGATTGCCTTCATTATGTCTTCATCTTCAACAATATTTCTTATCAATCCTTGCTGGGCAGGCAAGCTAATGACTCCTGCAGTGTTACGTAACAAAAGAATTGGCAGAGCAATAAATGGAGAGGGGACGAAAACGAGACATAAAGTGAGCAGCGCCCGAAACCAGTCAGAATAGATTAAGATTTTCCGTTTATCCATGCGATCGGCCAATACACCAGCAAATTGTCCGAACAGAATGCTTGGAATCGCATAGGAGATGGATATAAAAGCAATTAGGAGCGGGTCTGCATTCCAGGAATAGCGGAATAAAATAAGCATCCCAACGTAATCAAACCAATTCCCTAAATTGGCAAGAGCATTTGCCGTAAAAAATTTCATAAAGTTCCTGTTATGCCATATTGATGCGTGCTTGTTCATCGATTTCCCTCCACGTCATGTTATTTCTTTCATCATAACGAGGGAATGTCAGAGGAATATCAGAGGCCAATTTAGGAATCGTTTATTGAAAATGTGATTTTAGCTGGAATTCAATCTTCGTCTTTAAATCAGGTAATTTGTATTCTCTGTGATACTTGGCCAGCATCTCCTGATAATGCGTATATAAACCGCCATATAGATTGAATTCTTCTAAAAAGAAAAGGATAACTTGGAGATTGATTAGTATACCGGGTATATATTTGGCCTTATGGGACAGTTGGAATCCTTTGTCCACATACTTTTCTCCATTGACGAAATCATTCTTAACAAAGCAGAAGATACCTTGTAGAACAGTGCAGCTTGCCTGTTCCCTAGCATACGGATATGTGGAAAGGGTTTTATTGATATCAATCATCGTATCCTCCATCAAACGACTATCCTTCTGCAGAAGGACAAGGTAGCCTTCTAGAAGAGCGAGAATTGGTAGAAAGCCAACTAGTCTTTTTTCATGAATTTCCTGTTTGGATTGGATAAGAAGGTGGAGGGCTTCATCTGTTTGTTTTGTGAATATCAAAAAGGATAAGCGATTCAACAGTATGATCTCCAGCCTATGATGTTCGGGAAGCGCTTTTGATGATAAGGCACGACAAAAGTAATCGAGACATTTCTGCTTATCCAGCTCCGCAAATGAAAAGATATGAAGATAGTAATAGCATTTTTCCCAAAAAGGAATGTTCTCTTTCTCAAGAAACCAGCTGAAATTTCCCTTCATGAACTGCAAATACATCTGACTGGGTAAATCAAGTTCAAAGCCAAGCAGTGTTTGATTATCTTCCAAAAGCTTTAAGGCATCCCCTTGACCATAAAGATGATACTTATGATAGAGACTGAGAAAATGTGAGGTAATGTCTTTTTCGTGGATTAAGGGATTATCCGGTTCCTTTTTGGTTACAAGGCGATATCCTTGTCCCCGCACCGTTTCAATAAGTATAGCAGGTGTAAGAGGCTGGATTTTCTTTCTGACCCTATATATATGATCATCAATTGTTCTGTCAATCGGTGTTTCTAAGGGCCAGACAGCATCTAATAGTTCATCTCTTGTAAAAATCCGAGAGGGGTTCTGATATAAAAATTTAAACAATTGAAATTCCTTCGGTAAGAATACGATCACTTCGGAATGATAATTCACTTTATAGTCGTTTGGTGAAAATTTAACTGTATCCATTTTTAACCTCTTCAGGATGGTATATTTGTACAACGTTCATTATAGCAAAAAATGGGAATGCATTTTCAATCAAGATAGAATATTTGATTGCATTTTTAGTAGAATCTATTTATGAAGGATGGAAGAAAATGTGTATATTGAATGCGAGGTGTAGAAATGGAAATCATTGATTTCGGAAAAGCGAAGGCTAAGGAGATTACAAACTTTCACTCGTTGAAAGCCTTCTATACAAAAATCACGAAAAGCGAAGCTCCAATAACCATAGGGTTTATCCATATAGAGCAAGGTGGGGTTGTTGGTTATCATCTGGCACCGGTACCCCAGTTATTCATTGTGGTGGAGGGAGAAGGTTGGGTTGAGGGAGAAAATCAAAAAAGGGTGAATGTGAGAAGCGGTGAGGGTGTCATTTGGAGGAAATGGGAAGGTCATACAAGTGGAAGTGATAGCGGTTTGACAGCACTTGTTCTTGAATCGGAAGAATTAAAACTGTAAATAGAATGGGGTAAAAGGAGGGAGGTAGGAGCATAATGTCGAATTAACTAGCTATAAAGAATAATCAAGGGGGAAATAGGATGGAAGAGAAAGAATTTTGGCGGTTAATAGAAGAGGCGAAGGAACAGGGTGAACAAGAGGAACAAGCTGAGTGGTTATCCGAGCTGCTGATGGAAAGGGGCATAGAGGAAATAGTCGATTTCGAGGCTATCCTGCAGCAGTTCATGAATATGAGCTATACATCCCGCCTATGGGGTGCGGCGTTTGTCTTAATGGGCGGCTGCTCGGATGATGCCTTTGATTATTTCCGTGGTTGGTTAATCGGGCAGGGGGAAGAAATCTTTCATAAAGTAATGGAAGACCCTGAATTTCTAGCTGAATACATCGATGATGATCATCTTGATGAAGAAGGATTTCCTCAAAATGAAGAATTGATTTCTCTTGGCCTGAATGCTTATTTCCTGATTAAAACAGGTGACGATGATTGGGATGATGAGGTACATGATGAGTATCTTCAGGCACTAGAAGAAAAGGGAGTCAATCCTATACCTGAAATAGAATTTGATTGGGAAGAAGAAGATTTGGAAGAGTTATTCCCGGCTCTATGGGAACGATTTGGCGAGGATCCGCTGCCGCAGGAATAACCGTCAGTTTAGGAGATATCCGCATACATACCGGAGGTGACAGGATGGAAATTACCCAGGAATGGAAGCAGGAGAATCGTGATTTTATCCGTAAGAAACTAATCGAATATAATCTATCAAAGCTTCCTGATGAGATTAAACAAGCGGTGAATACGATCCATTTTATCCTTCGAGATGAAAGCGGAAAAATAGTTGGCGGTATAACGGGAGACATGGTTTGGTACCGACTGCATATTGATTTCTTATGGGTGGATGAATCGATCAGGGGAAAAGGATACGGGAAAGAATTGCTGGATAGCATGGAGAACTTTGCACGGGAAAATCATTGCAAACTTATTCAACTGGATACATTCAGCTTCCAAGCGCCTGACTTCTATCAAAAGCATGGCTATGAAGTGATAGGTGTCATTGAAGAGTTTCCAACGAAAGAGCATCAGCAGTATTTTTTCATCAAAAGACTAGATTGAAGCCTATCTGCAGAGGTGTTGAGCTTGAAGATTATCGAAACCGAGAGATTATATTTAAGAGAATTAACAATAGAAGATACACATGATTTGTCGAAGGTACTATCTGACCCAGAGTCTATGAAATATTATCCAGCGCCATTCAGCAAGGAAAAAGTGGAGCAGTGGATTCAATGGAATCGGGAAAACTACATCAAATATGGGCATGGTTTATGGGCAGTTATCAGAAAAGAGGATGAACGATTTATTGGGGACTGTGGAATCACGATGCAAACGATTGAGAACGAAACAGTGCCTGAGATTGGCTTTCATATCATGAAGGAATTCTGTAATAAAGGCTATGCCACTGAAGCAGCTAATGCCTGTATAAAGTATGCTTTTTCTGTTGTCGGCTACCCGAAAGTATATGTATATGCCGCATTAACAAATCTTCCGTCACGAAGGGTAGCAGAGAAGATGGGAATGCATGTTTACAAGGAATTTCAGAAAAATGGAGCAAAACAAATTGCGTACGTTACCATCAATCAACCGATGTTCAATTAGCAAGATTCTGTAAAAAAGAAACCAGATACTATTAATAGGACGAAAGTATAGTGAAAAATAAGTTTGTCATCATTTTATTGATTGTCAGCCTAGGGATAAATATGTATCTGCTGGCGAAGTGGCTGCTCATTGACCAATGGTATGAACCGAATGGAGAAGAGAAGATTATTTTAAGCGAAATGGTACAAAAAACGATTGAAAGTGAAGATTATCAAAAAATAGCGGAGCAAGAGAATATTGTGGCAGTGGATACGAGTATGGATAAAAACAAAGGTGGAGTCTTTCCATACTATTTCATGATAAGTGTCCGTACCGATAAGCAAACCTATCTTTTTTCTTGCCATAATGAACCATGTACACAAATGGAAAACATAGGTGAAACCTATTCAATTTATCAAGATGAAAAACCATATTTGCCTTTCGGGGATTAGCAGGCAGCTGTCTAGCATGAAGGAAAACCGGTGCATGGATTCTTAATCCCATTGCACCGGTTCTTCAGGATTCTTAAGGCTTCTAAAGGCCATCTCTATTTGAGATCTTGTATTCCGAGCAATTGATAATGCGGGCAGCTCATCTTCCGGGAAGAAATCAATGGCACTTGTTTCTATGCCCTCTGTTGGCTTGCCGCCAATGATTTCACATTGAATAAATAGTTTGTACACATGATAAGGAGAAGGGGGATGAGGATGGCACTTCTTATCTAATACACCTAACAGCTTGACGGGTTTCACCTCAAATCCCGATTCCTCTTTAACCTCTTTAACCGCAACTTCCCTCGGTGTTAATCCAATATCAGCCCATCCGCCAGGTAATGCCCAGCAGTCATCCGTATTTTCCTTCACCATTAAAATGCGATTATCTTTAAAAACGACCGCTCTTATGTCGACTTTAGGCGTTGCATAGCCAGTCTCATTGGCAAATAATTCTCTGATGATGGGTGTATCCATTTCAGTATAGGTAGACATCATTTCAATGCTAATTTCCCTGATCTGTTCAAACCGTTCCATATCATAAACATCCTTTGAGTAGGTCAAGCCAGCCTGTGCAATCGATTGAAGCTGTTTGGCCCAATCCAGCCAATTCGAATCCATTTCTAATCACCGCCATCATAGAATAAACGCAATATTAAGTGTAAATCGTGTGCGATTGGGTGTTCGTCCTCCTATGTATCCATTATAAATGAAAAACAGCTAATGATGAATTTTATCCTTTAACCCTAAATTGACCGAAATATGGTAAAATTAACTAAATTGTTGAAAAGGAGATGCGCCTATGTTATCGATCATTGCTGCTGACCTTCACTCACACCTGTTTAAGGCATGTATATAGGGGGAAGCTGCTAGATCTTTATTGCTTGCTGACCCCTAAATAATTATTTTAGGGGGATTAAAAATTGATTGAACCATTTAACGAGAAATGGCTTAAAGGGAGTTTCGTCACCCTTCGCAGGATGGAAAAGGACGATCGTGAGGCATTTATTGAAATGGAAAGCAATATGGAAAATAGATTATTCATGAATGATGCTATCCCATTTCCTCCGACAGATGATGATCATGATCAATTCCTGAATGGAATCAGCGCTGACAAGGAAGAGTATCTATTTGCCATTGAGCGGATGAATGACCAAGCTTTTATCGGCACAATCTCCATCTACGCCATCAATTGGGTGAATGGCACATGTCATGTGGGGATTTCCATTGGCTCTCCACATCAAGGAAAAGGTCTTGGAACAGATGCCATGAATGCCCTGCTTGATTTCATTTTTCATTATCTTCGTATCAATAAAGTAAAGTTAAGTGTCTTCAGCTTTAATCAAAGAGCCATTCGCTCCTACGAGAAATGCGGTTTTCAGCATGAGGGTGTGTTGAGGCAGGAAATCTTTCGTTTTGGCGACTATCATGATTTAATCGTGATGGGGATTCTTCGAGAAGAATGGAAGAAGAAATAAAGAGAAGCCGGACCGGTTTTCACATCGTTTGTCAATAAGCAAAAGCCGCTTCACAAATAGGAGCGGCTTTGTTTTTATTCCCTATGCCTCTTTGTTCACTGGACTGATTTAACTGTTTTTTTCATAGACTAATGTATCAAATAATTCTTCGTCTACATACAGCAGAATGGCCCATTCTCCTGCTTTTGGTATTTTCACCATAGAAGGTGTATGAGCATCGGCTCCATTATTGGGCCCGCCAAGATTGATAGTCCAGCCATCCTTTAAAATCTTGTGCACCGTTTTGGATTCTTTATGATAACCAACAACAGTCAGGCTGGTATTTGCCTGTTCATTTCCCCATAGATGCCACATCCACTTTTGGCCATCTAAGCTTGGCATATCAGCTCCAATGACACCAGATTTATTTTCGTTTCCAATGATCCCTTTGTCGCCAAATTCACCCGCTTTTCTTTCCCAATTGATTTGTTCCAGATCGCTTTCTTGGACATAATCGGGCATATCATCCGGTAAGACAGTCTTACTCTCAACCGTTTTATCACTTGAACATCCGACAACCAAAAGAAGAACACTGAACGAAACAATTATCATTGTCCCTATTCTTTTCACAAAATCCCTCCTTGAAATGAGCTTATTGGCTGATTTTCTGGATGAATCCTATTGTGGATTTTTCATCGATTGACTGATCATAAATCCTTCATGTTCATGACAGGAATCGATGTTTTAAGGGGCAAACTCGATTTGGCCGGTAAACAATAAAAGAATCGTTATGATCCAGAATAGTATGAGAGATAACGAGAGAAGTAAGGAAAGAATGAGGATGGCCTTTTTCTCCGTTTTCTTCATCAAACCTATTATGGATAAAACAATGCCTGCACCTGTTAGCAGCATGGTTATATAATCCCCGGCCGCATTTCCGATGTTCGCTATTCTTGTCTGAGGGATAAAGACGAACAAGAAGCAAAGGATTCCAATGATAATAGATAGATAACTAAGGACGCCATACTTCTTCTTCGGCAGCGTTGTTTGAACCTCCAATGATTAACCTCCTTTCAGCTATACTGTCGTCATTCCATCCTATTAATTATTCGCTTTATTATGTCTAAAACCTCCTGCTTGTGAAGGATTCACGCTATTTATAAGTTAACGAGTATTCGATTTTCCATGAACAAATAAAAAGAAGGAGAAGATAGAGCTTGAGGAATTGGTTGGTTATTCCGTATCAGCCCCAATATGCACAAGAGACAATCAGAATGTGGCGGGAAAGTAAGGAACGGGCCATAGGCCAGAAGGAGATTCATGATCTTGATAGTCATCTTTATTTCTTGAATCATATTCTAGCCGATCGCTTTCACATTGAATTGGCTATAGTTGATGGGAAAGTAGCTGGCATGATTGCCTATAATGAACGCGAGGTGAATCAGCTCTATATTCATGTTGATTATCAAGGGATGGGAATTGGACAGTCCTTGCTTGAAAAAGCGAAGGTGCTATGCTCTGGACGACTTACCTTATCGACATTTGAAGTGAATGAAAAGGCGAGGCGGTTCTATGAACGGAATGGATTTGAGGTGATAGGAGGAGGTTGTGAGAATGAAGAAAATTTACCGGATATCCAATATGAATGGACCGTGCCTCAACACGATAAAGATACTTAATTGCGACTTTCTTCGATTTCTTTACATGGATCCCTGCCATCCGGAATAGGGTATTCCTAAGAGACATTCAGATGGGGGAGTGGGTATGGGGTACTATGTGACGGTAGAAAGAGATGTCAATTTATATGTGGAGGATTTAAATCCAAGTGGAAACCGGACGATTGTGTTTCTGCATGGCTGGCCATTGAGCCATAAGCAGTTTGAATACCAGTTTACGATCCTCCCTGCATTGGGCTATCGCTGCATTGGGATTGATTGGCGGGGATTTGGACAGTCGGACAAACCTGTACACGGGTATCATTTCTCCCGATTGGCGGATGATATTCGGGCCGTGGTGGTGGCGCTAGGCTTAGAGAATGTCATCTTGCTCGGCCATTCAACTGGCGGGGCAATCGCCATTCGCTATATGGCGAGGCATCATGGGTATGGTGTGTCAAAGGTCGTGCTGGTCGATGCGGCGGCACCTGTTGGGTTTACGGCTGAAACAGCCCATAGCTTCCTGACTTCTGCTTTGAATGATCGGCCAAAAATGATGCGAGAGGTAATGGAAAGCTTTTTCTATCAATCTATCACGCAGCCATTTGCGGAATGGTTCCCTTCAATTAGGACTTGAGGCAGCCGGATGGTCAACGGCGGCAGTCATCCGAATGCTGAGGGATGAGACACTTTATGAGGATTTAACAGCCATCCAGGTACCGACACTAATCATTCATGGGGTTCACGATAAGGTCATTCCATTTGCTCAAGCTGAGGAAATGGAACGCTCCATCCCTCATTCAACGCTCGCACCACTTTACTACAGCGGACACGGGGGATTCTGGGAGGAGCGTGCCCATTTTAACAGCCTGCTTCATGAGTTTATCGAGAAGTCATACGCATGAATGGCGGCTGGGACATCCGTATTTCAGCCAATGATAAACCCGAATGATTAGATGATAAAGGAATGAATCTATCGTATAATTATTCTGGTTTTTATTTTTCCGTGCATTAGTTGATTGTGAATTTCTATGATTGGTGACTGGTGAAAAGGAGCGTAATGCACTCGACTCCTGGGGAAAGTAGAGGAAAGGATGAGACCCCACAGGCGTAAGTGCCGAGGAGACTCAAGCCTTCCTCCCCACGGAATGGAACGTACCTTTATTTCCAACTGCTATTAAATAGGTAGATTAAGTGGCAATCATTCGATGTTTTTGTTTTGTCCCAGCCTCCATGATCTTACTCATAATTCTTTCTTGTTCCTCTACGCTTCTTAACGGTTTTCTTCCATTCCTTGTATTCCTCATCCATTTCCTCCGTCGTCGGGAGGAAGTTTTCATCGTTATAATCCACTCGTTTCCCATACCGGAGCATTTCGTAAATAATCATCCCATTATTCGGTTTCCCGTTGATGGTAATCATCGGGATAGCGTCAAATAAGATGTAGTAAAAGGAATAGAAAACAAAGCGGTCCCAGAATGTTTTATACTCAACGATGATGCCATTAGATATCAATAGATTGATTGTGAAGGCAACGGTCACATTGGCAAGAATAGGACCGGCATAAATACAGACATAGGCAAATTTATTCTTAATTCGTAAATCATCGTACGAAAACCAACTGTACACATGATAATATTTACGGATATCAAACAGGCCAATCTTAACTATCCTTGGTCCTGAGCCAATCGTCAGTCTAGGATTCACAACACCAAAGAATCCGCTGACGACAAAATACCCGCTCTCACGTAGAAAGATGACGACAGGAAGGATGATGAAGGCCGAAATGATCAGTGAAAGTAAATCAGCTATTCCAAACATTCTATTCACATCCCTTTGTTCTATCCTAAGGCTTATCTACTACTACCCTCCTATAAAACCCTTAATCATCCATACGAGTAAGTGTTCTAATCTCTGAACCTTCTTGTCATAAATGATACACTAGTGAAAGAAAGGCCAGAGATTTGACTGGATACATAAGCACGATGGATGGTGGTGAGAGAATGCTGAAAGGACTTACAGCTCTTAGTTTAGCTGCCCTGCTTTTGGCAGGCTGTAACGATCCCCAATCAGAAGGTCGGGAATATCCTGAGTATGAATTTGTGGAGGAGTATATACAGTACGGCGACTATAAAGCAAAGGAACAGGAGGATGGGGATGACACACGTGTACTCCTATGGACAGATGAAGATGGGGAACCAGGGTATAAAACGATATTGGTGAAAGAGACAAACCGGCTGAAAATTATCGATGTGAAGACAGAAGAAGTATTATTTAATAACGTAGTGAAGATGCCATAAAAAAGAAAGCACCCGTTCCGCGAGGTGCTTTCTTCATATGAATTGATTAATTTTGTACAGCATCTAATTTTCCAGCGCATAAAAGTCTGGCGCAATTAGGACAATAGACAGATTTATAGATAAATCCAGTAGATTTAATCCATACAGTCTTCTCGCAGTCAGCACAATGAAGCTTGACTAAAAATCTGTTATTCATTTTACCTTCTCCCCTTTAAAATCGTACCTTTTCTCTTTTTAACAAATGTTTATGTCGAGTAAATGTCAGGTTATTTTTGGTAGACTACAATTAGAACAGAGCAGACAGGGGAAGGTCATCCTGTGTTTGATCCCCTGCTTGATGTCGTTCATCTATACCCACATTAACAAGGATTGGAAACGCATTTTAAGATTATAGAAATAAAAAATAACTTTTATTGGAAGGTACGTTTAATCCATGAGAAAGGAGTGACGACTTTGGATGTTTCGGATGCATCACAGGAGCAAGCGAGGAGAGAATTGAATGAAGAGGCAGCCTATTCCCTATCCTTAAATAGAAAAGAAACAGATCCAGAGGGATATGGGCGAATGGCGGAAAAAATGATGCAGGTAAGTGAGCGGGATGCCGATGGAATAGCTGCTCTCGTTCACGTCTTTCTACAGAAAGATCCGACCTTAACGAATGGAGAAGTGGCGGCAAAAGTGTTGAAGGAGCTGGCCAATTCTCATCCGAATCGTTTCATCAAAAAACTTGCGAAACGAATGGTGCCAAGGAAGCGGGGGATAGAGAGATGAAAGGGAATGACTATTATGAATGGATAAGGTCAATCGTTTTAAAGGTGACAGCAGACCCGTATGTTCAGGAAAAGTTTTGGGCGTTTTTGATGGCAACGGTTGAGAAGGAACGGAATAAATAAGGGGATGCTTCAGTCAAAGCATATGGCGAGAAAGTGGTACCAAAAAGCCGCCTTCAGAATGAAAGCGGCTGACTGTGTAAGAAATGATTGATATGTATGGTCTTAGCGATTAGGAGTCTTCCTAGTCTTTTTTTTATCAATCAAGTCCGATAAAAGATAGGCTAAGGTTGCGATTGATAAAGCCGGCAGCAAGGAAAGGCTAGATCGCAGTTCAAAGAATACCGTTTCTTCACTTGGATGATGGCTCATAAAATCAGGAATATAAAGTGCCGTTAAAACGATCCCTGAAACGAATTCATAGGCTAGATAGAACAGAACAAAGCAAATAATAAATAGTAGATATTTTTTCAACAATTTCCACCCCTTTTATGTTCATACGGAATAAAAAGGATTCGGTTTCACATTGTCTTGATCTACGGTGAACAAGGTACACACAAGAGAAAGGTTCTTCATGTCAGAACCATTCATTCGTTATTCTAGGGAATCTCAATCGTGGTATGTAAAAAGAAATCGCAAGACGACTAATGAATGATGAAGGATTTTAGAATGAAAATCTAGACCAATGCGTGTTGATTTTTATCACAAATCTCTTCTAATTGGATGACATTCATCATTGCTTTAGGGATTGCTGGGGTTACGGTATGGTTTTACCAAAAAATGCTCAAGCAAGCCTGCAAGAAATAGGAGAGTAGATTGCTATTCAATTGAAAAGGATAGCACTCTTCATACTATTCGTCTATAATACATTTGTGAATGAACACACAAATTTTAAAGGGAACAATATACTAGATCACAATCCTATCTTTGGCTGATGATTAGAATAGGCATTGTTTCATTTTTAAATGTACGAGGAAAACAAGATAGGTGACTAGTATGAGCAGAAGTGTAAGACAATAAATTGGAATTCTTTCGGCTATTGTTATTTACTATAGTATCCATGAGGGAGCGCACCTCCTGGCGGCATTGTATTATGGTGTCTTTAAGCAAATCAATTTCATGGGGCTTGGTATTCAGGTAGATGTCTATCATACTCAGATGACCGATTTCCAAATGGGCTTTTCTGTCTGGCGGGTGCGGCAGCCACCTTCGTTTGCGGCTGGCTGCTGATTTTATTCAGCAAACGAATTTGTGCAGTAAAATCAATGGTTTTTCGGACCATTGCATGGTACACATCACTCGTCATGCTGCTGCTTGATCCGCTTTATTTAAGTGTACTATTTAAATTTTTTGGCGGGGGCGATATGAATGGTATCGCGCTCTTTTGGCAGGAATGGATAGTGATGGTTCTCTTTGCGGGAATCGGTCTTATTCATGTGGTGGTCATCTACCGGTACTTGCTGCCTAAGTATTCAAAGTCCTTTGCTGAATAGAGGATGATTGGATTGCTTTTAGCCATAGGGGAAAAGAGCTGAAGAAGTTACAGGCAGGCTTTGAAAGACTGCGTCGTGACTTGGCATAAATCAAATGATGAGTAGACGCCTTTGACGCAGAGCCGATTCATGCTGTGAGAAATCACCGCTTGTCTGGCTCTGTTTTTTGTAAGGAAAGTGAGAAGAAGGATGAAACAGAAGGGAGATGTCTTTTATTTAGATAAAAAAGGCAAAGAATGTGAACATTGAATAGGGATCGGAACTACTCGTGTTGAGGTGAATCAAATTGAATAAATGTATGGATATGAAATCTTATGGCCTTTCTGACCGCTTCTTAACCTTAGCCGCAGAACATGACCATCTAACAGTCGGACGCATCACAACCCAAGAAAAGGGCTTATATCGCCTTGTTGCCGAATATGGAGAAAAACTGGCAGAGGTGTCAGGTAAATTTATATATAACGCTGAGAGCGTATCAGATTATCCAGCTGTTGGTGATTTCGTGATGGTCGATTGGAATGAAAACGGAGGAAATGCAGTCATCCATCATGTGCTGCCGCGAAAGAGCTGTTTTATTCGAAAAGCTGCCGGTGATGCTAGACAGGAGCAGGTTATAGCAGCGAACATCGATACGATTTTTTTGTGTATGGCATTGAACAATGATTTCAATCTCCGAAGGTTAGAACGCTACCTGTCTATTGCATGGGATAGCGGGGCAACACCTGTTGTTGTACTGACAAAGGGCGATCTGTGTGATGATGTGAATGGACGCAAACTCGCAATAGAATCTGTTGCCATAGGTGCAGATATTCTTATTACGTCAAGTGTGGAGCAGGATGGCTACAAACAACTATTGCCCTATATTAGGGATGGCCAAACAGTCGCCCTGATTGGCTCGTCTGGCGTTGGCAAGTCTACACTTATTAACCAGCTGCTCGGTGAAGAGCGGCTAGATACAAAAGGACTTCGAAACGATGATAAAGGCCGTCACACCACGACGCATAGAGAAATGCTATTACTGCCGCAGGGAGGGCTTGTGATTGACACTCCAGGTATGCGTGAGCTGGGAATGTGGGACAGTGCTTCCGGAGTTGACCATACCTTTGAAGAGATTGAGGAATTGGCGTCAGGCTGCCGTTTCCATGACTGCACCCATTCTGGTGAACCTGGCTGTGCCATTCAAAATGCGCTGATGAATGGTACGCTGGAAATAGACCGGTGGCGATCCTATCAAAAATTGAAAGCAGAAAGCGCTTATGCCGAAGATAGCAAAAGCTATCTTGCTGCTAAAGAGCGTAAATTCAAGGAAATCGCAAAATATCTTAAAACCAATCGAAAGAGATAAAGAGGCGGTGTATATAGGTACGCAACGGATCGTAGATGTGATTTCTGTTCGTGAGATGGAAAGCGAGGAGTAGGTATGGCTTGGCTGATGAAAAAAGGAAACGCATGTGCCGTTGAAGATTGTAAAGCGATGGAGTGAATTTTTATCACGATTATCTTGCGAAGGAAATAATCAAATAAAAACGAAATGGAGAGCCGATGGTCTAGTGGGGAATGAACAGATCGTCGGCTCTTTCTTTTGTAAGCCGTTAATGTATGGAAAAAGGGTTGGGCAAAAGGTTGTAACGGCTAACTCATTGTACTGCTGAGAGACAAACTGATACAGATATATACGAGATCATCTGTCCTCGCGTAAGATTTTCTCCATTCGGTCCAGTCGTTGTTTAATCTCCTGGATATCGGTTTGTTCCATTTTCAGTTTTTGTTCAGCGATTTTGCCGTTAGCTAGATACCGTTGAATGATTTTAATAATCAACACAATAGTAATAATGATGGCAGCTAAAATTGCCAAAAGAATAAATGGCAAAACAGCCGTAAAGACCTCTACAAAAAGGGATGTCTCCCCCTTTGTCTCGATTGTTTCTATTTCCATTATACCGTCACTCCTTAAAATGGTTCTATTGAGTTCTGTCATACAAACAAGGGGAGCTTGTTCAATGTCAAGCTAATTCATATATTGGAGGACGATTTGATAGATTGCTAAGCATAGTCCTAGAATGGATGCTTTCATTTTCGCTGGGTGGTATCTATCACTGCGAAACAAATAAAAGAAGATGATAAGAAAACCTAACGGAATCCACAGTTGAAAAAATCCTGCTTGAGTGTCCAGCGTTAAAATGGGCGTTATGTAGCTGCCAATCAGAAAGTAAAAGAAGATGGTAAATCGGCGTGTCTTTAATTGCTTGCTCCACTTAACTAAAAGGAAAATAAGAAAAATGGCGAAAAGGGTGACAGGCAGGGATGGGAGCATAATAGATAAAGAGCCAAAATTGAATTCCAATATGAATGGACCTCCTTTATATGAGTTTATCATGGTTGGATGAATATGATGAATATTTTTAAGACAAATTCTCCGCAAAAATCTTCATAAACAAATCCAATCCCTGGCGGCAAATAAAAGGCCTATTATGAATCCCTCTTTAATGAAGAGACGACTTTTGCATTCTTGGTCAGGGAAGACAATTCACTGGCATAGATAAATTCTGAAGGTTTAAAATAATCTTTATATAGAACATTCTTTTTGCTACACTTATGAGGCTGAAGATAGAGAGAAAAGAGGGGGCGTTTATGGAGATTTTTCGGAAGCTTGGCTGGTTTTTTAAGCAAGAAAAGAAATCATACATAATCGGAATTATTTTGCTTTTAATCGTCGCATTGTTGCAGCTTGTGCCTCCGCTGGTCATCGGGGTTGTGGTAGATCTCATTAATGATGGGACTGTAACAGCGCCGCGCTTAGTCCAATGGATTGGCTTCTTAATTATCGCCGCTCTTATCGCGTATGTGTTCCGCTATTTGTGGCGTATCAAAATCTATGGGTCAGCCGTGAAATTATCAAGACAGCTTAGGAGCAGGCTGTATGAGCATTTCACGAATATGCCGACCTCCTTCTATCAACGAAAGAGAATTGGGGATTTGATGGCCCATGCGACGAATGATTTGAGTGCTGTGCAGCAAACCGCAGGCAATGGAGTGCTTTCCTTCGTCGATTCCTTGACAACGGGGGGATTTGTCATCATTGCGATGTCCTTCATTGATTGGCGCCTGACTATTCTGAGCTTACTCCCGATGCCTTTTATTGCGCTGTCAACGAGTTATTATGGAAAGCTGATTCACAAGCGTTTCAAACGTGCTCAGGCAGCCTTTTCTGACCTGAATGATAAGACACAGGAAAGTGTGACAGGCATAAAGGTTATCAAGACATTCGGCCAAGAAGAGGAGGACATCGAGTCCTTTCGTCAAGCCTCTCATGATGTGGTCAATAAGAATATTGCCGTGGCAAGGATCGATGCCCTTTATGATCCGACAATCGGGCTGATGGCGGGAATTTCCTATTTCATCACCATTGGGGTCGGAGCGACATTTGTTCTGGATGGAAGCCTGACGATTGGTCAGCTCGTATCCTTTACGACCTATTTGGGACTCCTGATTTGGCCAATGCTTGCTTTTGGCTGGCTGTTTAATATTGTTCAGCGGGGAAATGCCTCGTATGACCGGATCATGGAGCTCCTTCAGGAGAAGCCGGAGATTATCGATGAAAGCCAGGCTATCCAGAAACAGGCCTCTGGTGATATCGAGTATGATTTGAAGTCATTCTCCTATCCGAATGAGGATGAACCTGCCTTGCGTGATATTCATTTGACGATTCATAAAGGGGAGACATTAGGGATCGTCGGCAGAACTGGTTCAGGCAAAACGACCTTGCTGAAGCTGTTGATCCGTGAATTTATCCATTTAGAGGGAGATATCCGTATTGGAGGTCATTCAATCGCAGATTATGCGCTCGCTAGTCTCCGGGCGGCAATCGGCTATGTTCCCCAGGACCATTTCTTGTTCTCGGCCACTGTTGGGGAGAACATCGCCTTCGCGACACCGAATGCCAGTCAAAGGGAGATTGAGCGGGCGGCTTATTTGGCGAATATACACGAGGATATTTTAGGCTTCACGAATGGCTATGGAACGATTGTGGGAGAAAGAGGAGTCTCCTTATCAGGCGGGCAGAAGCAAAGACTTAGTATTGCCCGTGCTTTGATCATGGACCCGGAGATTCTCATCCTGGATGACTCCCTTTCAGCGGTGGATGCGAAAACGGAGGAAATCATCCTTCAAAACTTGAAGCAGGAGCGTTCATCAAAGACAACCATTATTACCGCTCATCGGCTCAGTGCCGTCCAGCATGCGGAGCAGATTATTGTGATGGATGAGGGAACGATTATCCAGCACGGAACGCATGAAGAACTGATGAAAGAGGAAGGCTGGTATCGGGATTTGTTTAATCAGCAGCAATTAGAGGAGCTTGTTGAGCAGGGGAAAATGGACTAAGCGTGTACGATAAATCAATCTTGTTGGATATCTGACAAAGGGTATAAATCCTCCCACCTAATATCATAATGGAGCTATAGAATCTATTTATAGCTCGGGGGAATTCTTTTTGGATGAGGTGAGTTTTGGGTTAATTGCCCTGAAGATTATTGTTGGATTCATTAGCTTATTTTTTGTCCTGACCATTACAGGAAGAATTGGGGTATCCCAATTAACACCTATCCATTTTGTCTTTGTCTTACTATTGGATGATTTTTTAGGGCACATCATTTATGAAAAAAGCGAAAACATCATGGAGTACTTATTCGCTGTGGGCCTTTGGACACTTTTTATGCTGCTGATCCAGGTAGTCTCAATGAAATTTCCGAAGTTCAGGACCTTTCTGCAAGGGAAACCGATTTTTATTATTCAGAAAGGCCAATTAGATCGGGACGCAATCAGGAAAGCAAAATTAGATGTGAATCAAGTACGAAGTTTATTAAGGCAGCAAGGGATATTTTCCATGCGTGAGGTTGAGTTTGGTATCGTGGAGCCAGATGGGAAGCTAAGTGTCGGGTTAAAAGCACCCTATAAAAACCCAACAATAAAGGACTTGAATGTAACAGGGAAAAATATCACTTTGCCCGCTATCCTCGTTATGGATGGAATCATTATGCGTCCTGCATTGGCTGAGCATGGTCTCGATGAAAAATGGCTTAAACAGGAGTTGGAGCAAAGCGGCTATGGTGATGTGAAAAGGGTGTTTTATGCGGAATGGACAAAGGATGGCGGTTTATACGTAGCGCCTAAATAAGGAATCGGGGCTGTTTGAATGACAGAACGCCCCATTCCTACTATTTGACCAGGAAGCTTTTATGACATCTTCCTGTTCAACAGTTTTCAAGATTAATAGGGCATTCAACTAGGCGGCCATGAAAAAGAGATGAATGTAAAAAAGGGGGGAGCAGGATGGAGGCTAGCAAGGCATTAACTGGCAAGGAGCAGAAGAAGGTCTTATACCGACTGCTATCCTATGCCAAGCCGCATAAAAAAGAAATATCGATTGCATTCTTGCTATTGTTTTTGGCGACTGCTGCAGACATCACAGGCCCTGTGCTGGTGAAGATTTTCATTGATGATTATTTGACAGCAGGAGAGATTGCGGTGAGCCCTGTCATATGGCTTGCCGGAATGTATCTTTTCTTAATTGTGGCGAAAGTCATAATTCAGTATTTCCAATTATTCAGCTTTCACAAAATTGCGCTTGCCATCATTCAGCAGATTCGTGTTGATGTGTTCTCGAAAGTGCATCAGCTCGGGATGCGCTATTTCGACCGGACACCGGCTGGAGCAATTGTTTCCCGTATCACGAATGATACCGAAGCCATTAAAGAGATGTTTGTCGGAGTGATTTCCTCCTTTATCTCGAGTGGATTCTTCATTATCGGGACGATTATCGCGATGTTTATTCTAGATGTAACGCTCGCCCTGTTTTGTTTGCTCATTCTGCCGATATTATATGGGTTAATGAGACTGTACAGGAAGCTTAGCAGCCGTTTCTACCAAGACCTGCGGGAGCGGCTGAGCCAGCTGAATGCGAACCTAAATGAATCCTTGCAGGGGATGTCGATTATTCAAGTCTTCCGTCAGGAGAAACGGCTGCGGGCAGAGTTTGAGGACATTAATGAAAAGCATTATATGGCTGGGATGAGAAATATCAAGATTGACGGCTTATTATTGCGGCCGGCGATTGATCTGGTATACACCTTTGCCCTTATTCTTATCTTATCGTATTTTGGAGTCTCCTCCATGAACTCACCGATCGAGATTGGGGTCCTGTATGCCTTCGTCAATTACATCGACCGATTCTTTGAGCCGGTCAATGATGTCATGCAAAGACTCTCTATTTATCAACAGGCCATTGTCTCCGGTTCACGGGTCTTTGCCGTCATGGATGAGGAGGAAACTGCCCCCCATCCTGAGCTGGAGCGGAATGCATCCATCAAAGAAGGAAGAATCGAATTCAGGGATGTCAGCTTCTCCTATGATGGAAAACAAGACGTGCTCAAACATATTTCCTTTGAGGCAAAAGCAGGAGAGACGGTCGCACTGGTCGGTCATACAGGGAGCGGGAAAAGTTCCATTATCAATCTCCTCATGCGATTTTATGAGTTTGATAGGGGCGATATCCTGATTGATGGGACGTCCATTAAGCAATACCCGATGAGGGAGCTGCGTGAAAAGATGGGGCTCGTTCTGCAGGATGCCTTTCTCTTCTACGGGACCGTAAACGATAATGTGCGCCTGCACAGCTCGAGAATCAGTGACGAGGAGATTGTGAAGGCTGCTAAGTTTGTTCAGGCTGATACCTTCATTGAAAAGCTGCCGAATACCTATGAGGATCCGGTCGTTGAACGCGGATCTACCTTCTCAAGCGGACAGCGGCAGCTGATTGGCTTTGCGCGAACGATTGTGAGAAACCCCAAAATTCTGGTGCTGGACGAGGCGACAGCCAATATTGATACGGAAACTGAAGAAGCCATCCAAGCGGGCTTAGCCAAAATGAGAGAGGGCAGGACGACAATTGCCATTGCCCACCGGCTTTCAACGATTCAGGATGCGGCGCTTATTCTTGTTCTGCATAAAGGGGAGATTGTTGAGCGGGGGACCCATCAAGAGCTGCTCGCTCAAAAAGGGCTTTATTACAAAATGTACCTTCTCCAAAATGGATTAGGAGAGGAAATTGCCCATGAGGTAAGCTGAGTAAGAAAAAGATCACAAATCTACTGTTCAGTTCATTGCAGAGGGATGTGATCTTTTTTGTTTATTCCGCTTTTGATTTAAAGGGTTAGACGATGATTCTAAAGGGAGGCTTCTGGAGTAAAATTACTTAGTTATAAGCAACCTTCTTTTGTACGTAGAATGGAAGAGGAGAATATTCGTTTAAAAGGTTATCAAGCTCTTGGCTATATTTAATCGTGTTTTTGGACGTTAAGCCGTACTTCAAGGCAATGTTGATGAGCTCAGCCCGTTTCAACTCAATTTGATTTTCTAATAGTTCTCTGTCCATCTTCATTGGTCCCTTCCTAAGATATGATTAGAAAATTATAACATAATTTTACAGTTTGGGTATATCTAAATAACAAATCTTTTCATTTAATTGTAAACTTTCCCGTGTTTGTCGTTTAAGGCGGGAAGCTTTTTGAAGAATGGAGGGCAGGGTGATTCCTTGTATTTCACGAGTAGGGTGCATGTTTAAGAAAAAAACTGTATGACCTAGAAGGACAGAAATAACCTGAGGCATATGAAAGAAGAGGACAACTTGAATCCATCTAGTTACCATATGATGGTTTATCTGGTAAAATGGGTACGTGTTCAGCTCAGTTTTAGGGGGGTTATCATTTTTGGAAGATATTAATCTATTTCTTGCCTTCGGAGCAGGCTTTCTAAGCTTCATTTCTCCATGCTGTCTCCCGCTATATCCGGCTTTTCTTTCTTACATAACGGGGATGTCAGTATCTGAAATGAAGAAGGACAATGCGATGCTTCAGAAAAGGAGCATATTCCACACATTATTCTTTCTCGTTGGTTTTTCGAGTATTTTCATTGCTCTGGGCTTTGGCTCCTCTTTCTTCGGCAGCCTGTTTACAACCTATCAGGATACAATCCGGCAGCTAGGAGCTATTGTGATTGTGTTCTTTGGACTGGTTATTATCGGTGTGTTTCGGCCATCGTTCATGATGAAGGAACGCCGACTAGAATTTCAGAATAGACCTGGGGGCTATATCGGCTCGATGTTAATCGGAGTAGCCTTTTCTGCTGGCTGGACGCCGTGTACCGGTCCAATCCTCATGGTTGTTCTCGGAATGGCTGCGACAAATCCAAACTCAGCGATGCTTTATATGATTGCCTATATCCTCGGCTTTGCCATCCCATTCTTTTTGATGTCCTTCTTTATTGGGAAAATGGGATGGATCAAGCGGAACTCCGCAAAGGTAATGAAGGCGGGAGGAGTCATTATGATCCTGATGGGGATTGTCCTATTCTTTGATTGGATGACGATGCTTACCTCCTATTTTGTGGCTTTGTTTGGGGGCTGGACAGGATTTTAGCGGGATGAACAGATGAAGCTTTCATTCTGAGGAAAGATGATTTATGATAGAGAAATAACAGGAAGAAAATGGGGTTGTTAACCAATTAAAAATCCTGAATATTGCCGGCTGTTTTAGGACTATGTTTGAATAGGTGGTCCTGTAGATTGAAATCACCATTAAAGGAATGATCCATTATGATACTAGCTGTATCGACCATTGCTGCTATTGTCATGGCGCTTGCTGTGTTCACCATACGGATGAAAGCATCTAAGAAGCCAGCAACCTTAAAGAAGATAATTCTGCCGCCGTTTTTTATGAGTACCGGCGCCCTTATGTATGTATTTGAGCCATTTCGTTTGTCAGGAACGGAAATAGTGGAAGCGGTTTTGCTTGGGATGTTTTTCTCGATTTTCCTCATTATGACCTCCCGTTTTGAGATTAAGGAGGAGCAGATCTATATCAAACGCTCAAAGGCATTCGTGTTTGTGCTGCTTGGGTTAATTATTGTTAGGACCTTGCTTAAATTTATTCTTAGCTCGTCCGTTGATGTGGGGGAAATAGGGGGCATGTTCTTCTTGATTGCCTTCTCCATGATTGTTCCTTGGCGTGTGGCGATGTATGTCCAATATAAGAAATTGGAGCGGAATCTTATGAAGCCTAAGGAGACTGTGGCGATGTAATGAAAATGGACCGGAGTGCAAACTCCGGTCTTTTTTGATGAATAAACCAATATGGCAGGTTATCCCCGCATACACTGTTTGTAAAAGGAAGCAGCGAAGGGGTGAGAGAAATGAAAGGGAAATGGATTGTGGCCTGCCTGGCAGTTGTGCTATGCCTGCTTCCGATTGTGATATCTGAGCCCATTAGCGAACAAGAGGCTAATTTAAAGGAAATGGAAAGTATAAAGGAGAGATATGAAAATCATGTTCTTGATATGGCTGAAAAAGGGATGCTTGAGGGCCAGCCATTTCATCTTAGCGGCCTTAGCATAGAGGATGTGATCAATGAATGGGGAGAGCCGAGTGAGAGCTTGTTTGAAGATGGCTCGTTCTATGCATCCTATCCAAGGCGGCATATCGTGATTGGTTATAACCGGGCAGGTGTGTTTGAACTGCGCTCCGAGCACCCTGAACTGCAACAGCTTACTGGCGCCCTTATCTTATCCGAGTTAGGGCCACCAGCAGAAATTCGGCAAACAAAGCGGCATAGACAATATATTTACCGAGCAGGTGAATATGAATGGACCATTCTCATCGACCAGGAGGATGACCATATCCTCCATCAGGCTGTTTATAACACTATACAAAAGGATAGGGGAGAATACCTCCTTGAAATTAAGGGTGATTCATCTTCACTAATGGAATCTGCTCGTATCCAAATGGATAAATGGCGCAAAGAAATACGGCCCTTTATCGAAAAGCATCCTTTCTCTATTTCAGCCAATGGAGAAAATCTTAAGCAGGTCGCTTTAACCTTTGATGATGGCCCTGATGAGCGTGTAACAGAAGAAATCATTGATATACTCCGTGAATATGACGTACCAGGCAACTTCTTTTTCCTCGGCAGCCAAGCTGCCCTTTATCCTCGAATTGTCCAAAAAGCCTATATTGACGGGCATTTGATTGCCAGCCATTCTGATGAACATCTCGACCTTACCACATTGACCGAGGAACAAATGCAAGCACAAATCGACCGCTCCTCCCGTCAAATTGAGTCGATCATTGGTAAGTACCCCAACTTCTTTCGTCCACCCTATGGAGAAATCAACGCTAAATTATTAAATATCCTTTCAAACGAAGGTAAGCATACAGTCCTTTGGTCCATTGATACGCTGGATTGGTCTGTCCATACAGCTGCTGAAGTGACGGAAAATGTGAAGCGTTATGTGAGAAACGGTGACATTATCTTAATGCACAGCAATGCTGAACAGGCCAAAACAGCACAAGCGCTTCGAGAGATATTGGATTACTTGATTAATAGGGACTTTGAAATCGTGAAGCTTGATGAAATGCTGAATAGAGAGGCTTATGAGAATTGAGTAAAAAAATACATCTCCAGAAGGGGAGATGTATAGGTGCTACAAGGGCACCAAGTTGCTAAGGTTTGAAAAATCAAAATGGCGGAATAATCATTATAACCATTTATAATATTATTCTACCTTTTTCGACTAATTTTTACAAGTATCTTTTTCACATTTTGAGAAAAAATGGGTTGTCAGACAGAAATAATAGGGTAAAGAAAGGGAAAAACATAGGAGCTGCAGACCCATGGGGAAAACAAAGACAGAATTAACATTATCAGAGCGATTTGAAACAGCCTTTAATCGAATTCATAAAGTATTGAAACAGACCGTGAAACAGGCGGATTCAGATAAATTCACAGAACTGGTGTATAAAGGTCATAATCATGTACTTATTCGCCACTATAAAGAAGATTTATGCCAATATGCCAAATTACGAAATGCCATTGTGCATGAAAAGATTGATGTGGATTATTATATTGCTGAGCCTCATCTGGATGTGGTGGAAGAAATTGAACGGATTGCGGATGAATTTGAGGAGCCGAGGACGGGTTTATCTATTTCAACCAAGGAAGTCTATTATTTCTATGAGGACGATCATTTGAAGGACGTTCTATCGTGTATGAAGAAAACCGGTCATACACGGTTTCCTATCTATAATAAAGAGGACAAGTATCGCTGGCTATTGACGACGAAGGAAATAATCAGCTGGCTGACGAATCAATTTGATAATCCGAAGATGGATCTTGAGAAGGTGAAGGTGAAGGAGCTTTATCAGAAAGACGAGAAACGGGTAGTATTTATTTCGCAGAATACAACCGTGTTTGAAATTGAAGATATTTATGATGAGGACGAGGGAAATACAGATAAGATTGAGGCCATTATCATTACAGCGACAGGGCAAAAGACAGAAAAGCCAAACGGCATCATTACTTCATGGGATTTGCTGGAGGTTGCGCTGGCTGAGGAATAACCCTTTGCTTCGTTCATAAATGGTAAGGCAGGAATCATGATTCCTGCCTTTTTTGGTTTGAATTGATAGGAGAATAGATGAAATTCCATGGCAAGTACCTGCAGCGATCTACACTCTTATCCAATTCATTGAATAATCAGCTAATGATTACCTGTGAAATGGAAATAATCTACCAAATCTTTTTTGTCCAGCTAGTGTTGACAATCCAGCTTCTGTTCCTAAAATAGTAAGGTAGGCAAAATCATCGCTCCCTTTTTACATATTATCAGTAAACAACACAACAATAAGAAAAATCAGCTCAAGTTTAATCTAAGGGAGGATGCATGGATAAAATCAAGCAAACGAATCGTACATTTAGGCATTCACCAACACTGAGAATTATGTTAACTGCTCTCCTATTGGCATTTCTCATTTCCATTCCATTTATGGGAGTTGTTATGTGGGGGAAAATCGCTGCTGATACAGCCTCTGAACGAATTCAGACAGAGAAAATTGTTGACGACATAAAATATATTCTCATAAATACAGCGAATCCCTCTCAAGAAGATGAAATTACGAAAGTATTTGCCCATTACGCTGTGTTTGCCGGTGATAATTATGAAATACGCAATCAAAACAGAGAGCCTTATCTCGTTCAGTACAGTAATATACCTTCCTATATTAAGTCACCATGGATCGAAAAAGCTGCTAACCTAGTTGCGCATTTTCAATCTGATCACTATCTCAAGGACTGGGCATCACCTGCTAGGGTTTATGAAAAATCTGAAAACGGTCATTATATTTACGAAACAAAGCATCGAGTAATTCATCATAATCATTCGGATGAAATTATTATTAGAAGGGATTTGACAGAGCTTTATGCGAAAACCGTAAGGAACGGTTTGCAGCATGGGGCAATGACATTAATTCTCTTGTATGTGGTGATTTTTTTATTATATATATTTTTCTCAAGGAAAAATATCGCTCTCATTAAAAAAGTCGTTGATGAACAGCAAACGATCATAGCACAGGGCGATTGGAAAACCAACATAGGGAAACGACATAATAAAGAACTTGGTGAAATTAGTGACATCATCATTAAATTACATAAGGAAGCTAATGAAGCATATAGAATCAATAAGAATATTCTTCAAGAGATCTCTCATGAAACCGCTTCGCGATTAACAGAGATTAAACAGTCGATTGACTTAATAAGGTACTATGGGACTGAAGATAAGGAGAGAGTAATAACCTTACTTGAAAAAGCAGACAAAGCTGTAGCAAGCATTAGCGACACACAAGCAGCGTTTACTGATTTGGCAAGGGTGGATAATTTGAAAACATTAGCTCCTGCCGATAGTTATCCAGTCAAAGAACTAATCAATTACGCCATAAAGCAAGCACAAAATGAGCATCCGGATTACGAGTTTGTTCAGGATGAGCCAGGCTCAGACAAATGTCTATACATTCGCCGGGAGCATTTCTTTATTATTATGCGAATCCTGCTGAATAATGCCGTTAAGTATTCCGAGAATTCACACCTGGTTGTGGTAAGCATTCTGGATGGCGTCTATAAAGATCAGGTAGCCATAAAGGTCACGAATTGGGGGATTCATATACCTGATGATGAAAAAACACGGATATTTGAAAGATACTACAGAGGACGTAACACACGAAACATATCGGGTACTGGTCTTGGTCTTCATATAATCAGCAAAACAATGAAGCTATACAATGGAGAAGTATTTGTTGAAAGTGAGTACACAGGAGAAACAAGTTTCTTTGTAGTCTTTCCGAAAGAAATAGTGTTGGAAAATAACCAATAAGCCATATCATACTGGAAAGGAGAGCCATTTATGACGTACTCCATTTTATTTTTAGATGATGAAAAGGATATAGGAGAGCCGCTCTCTGAGATTTTGCAAAGGGAAGGGTACAATGTGGATTATTTTCAAACAGGAGAGGATGCCGTGAAAGCCGGCATGACAAAGCAGTATGACCTCTTGCTGCTTGACATTATGCTAAAGAACTTCAATGTACCCGCGGTCAATCAAGTTACGAGTGGAATTGAAGTGGCGAGAATCATTAATCAATTTAATCCAACTCCCTATATCTTTTTAACCGGCCGGGGTGACACATTCGATGTGGTTGCCGGTTTAGAAACTGGAGCTGCCCATTACATTACGAAGCCCTATGATTTGTCCGTATTATTGGCCACATTACGAGCGTTTTTCCGAGAGTATGAGCGTGTACTTTCTATGAAAAAGATGCACGAAATAGCTGAGATTGTTGCTGGAGACATTCGAATTGATCTGATTAATCGTGTGACGTTCTTAAAAGGAGAGAGAGTATTTCTTCCAGATAAGCCATTTGCTATTCTCGCATACTTAGCGAGAAATCAAGATCGTCCTATTAAAAAAGAGGAATTATTGCAAGAAATCTGGGGTTACTCACCCTCGGACGGTATCCCAACAAATACGGTGGAAGTCAATATCAGCCGATTGCGAAGCTCAATTGGCGAACAATATATTCGAACAGCCCGAGGTGAGGGCTATTATCTGCAGACTAAAACAAGCAGGTAGAATCCGGAGTTTTGTTGATTTCTATAGTTTTGTCTATTTAATCAGTGACAGTCTGATTTTTTCCCTCCATAGCAGACAATTACAAACTCAACATGGAATATATCCAATTTTCCTTAAATAGGAAAGTTCACTTCAAATAATCGCCACGATGGCGATTATTTTTTTGCCCAAAGCTGCTCTAATCGGTTAGCCAGTGTTGATTGCTTATGAAAACAAACTTCATAAGACATTTCATATGAACAGAAGACTCAAATGCTTCAAGCACTAGGCTAGCTCTCTTCCTAATCATTAACGAAAAGAGTAAAAAAGCCGAAAAAGATTGGAATTTTCTATTTTTTCCCTATATGATTAAAATAGCTTTTAATGAAGATACAGGGGTGTACATACTGATGTTGGAAAATGTAAAAAAATCAATAAGCACGGTGTTTGTAGGTAAAGAAGAGACCATTGACTTACTAATGGTAGCCTTATTAAGCAATGGACATGTCCTATTGGAGGATGTTCCAGGTACGGGGAAAACCTTACTGGCAAAAACGATCGCCAAAAGCATGGGAGGTACATTTTCGAGAATTCAATTTACCCCAGATGTATTGCCAAGTGATGTCATTGGTTTGGAGTATTTCAATCCGAAACATGGAGAGTTCGAAAAGAGAATGGGTCCCATTTATGCCAATATCGTATTGGCAGATGAAATTAATCGGGCCATGCCAAGAACACAATCAAGCCTTTTAGAGGCAATGGAGGAAAGGCAGGTAACGATTGAGAAGCAAACAGATCCATTGCCAACACCATTTTTAGTAATCGCTACTCAAAATCCGGTCGAATCGCATGGCACGTTTCCGTTGCCTGATGCCCAATTAGATCGTTTTCTCCTTAAAATGAATCTAGGCTACCCATCTCGACAGGATGAACGAAAGATCATGAAGCGCTTTCGGGCGGAGGATCCTTTACGTGGTGTTACCCCGGTCATCACGATGGAAGAGGTGCAGCAATTACAGGAAGAGACAAAGCAAGTGCATATTTCAGATTGTATAGAAGATTATGTCCTTGACTTAGTCGAATCAACTAGAAGCCATAAGTGGATTGAGATTGGTTTAAGTCCAAGGGCAACCCTTGCGATGCTCCGGGCTGCACAAGCAAAAGCCAAAATGGAAGGACGTACCTATTGCACACCAGAAGATATTCAATTTGTTTTTCCACCTATCAGTTCACACAGAATGATGCTTTCAATGGAAGGAGCCTTACATATGACAAAGAACGAAGTCATCCGGTCCATCTTAGACAATACGGATGTTCCTGTGGAGATGTCTTATGAAAGGTAGAGAAGGTGTGCCAGTTTACACTTTTCTATTTGATTCCTATTTTTTGAGGATAATCCTGCCGATCTCCATTCTCCTGTTAATTTATATATCCTTTATCCCGATGACGATGATAATCGTCGTCTATTTCTTATATACATCGTATATTCATTTTTATACGAAGAGAATAGCTAAGCAGGTTTATATCAATCGAGAGAAAGAGAACAGGAAGCTGTTTATCAATGAAACAGATGAATTAGCGATTGACATTCATAATGATGCTCCTGTTACGATTGCCCATGGGAAGCTGCATTTTGTCCTGGATAGAAATATCGAAGTCATGGAATCAGATTTTTTTCATAAAAGCTTAAATGATACTAGGTACACAGTCAATTTCGAACAGAAAAAGAAGACAATTAATCGAATGAGAATTCCTTTTAAAGCTAAAGCGAGAGGCGTTTATTCTATTGAGGAGCTGGACCTTATTATTCATGATTCATTTGGAACCTCCTCTGTACACTTCCCAACAATCAATCATGGTGATACGGAAATCATCGTGTATCCAGAGCGGCTGGAGGTCCAGAATCTCGCTATTCTCAATCTTGATCGAATTGGGGAAGAAGAGGTGCCGCATTCTTATCTGGCTGATGAGACATCTGTTATTGGGATTAAACCATATGAAAAGGAATCATTCCGCCAGATTCATTGGAAGGCAACGGCCAAGATGCAAAGTATGTATGCCAAACAATATCAGCCTATTACAAATAAACGATATACAATCATGTTATACATAACCGAACCGAATGGTCTTACGATTCATCAAAAGGGAGAAAAGCTGATTTCTCATACCGCCTTTTTGTGCAGCTATTTAATTTCGAAGAAGTTCTCCTATGAATTGTATGTGAACGATCTGACCAAGGAAGGTGTTTTTAAATTACCGCTTCATACAGGAATTGACCATTTACAAAAGACACTGGAGAAATTGGCTAGACTGCACGATGATTTGCGGTTCGTAAGAGAGGATTATTTCCTATCCATCGCCAAAGAAAGTATGGAACGTTCTAATGAGCTGATTTATGTGAATGGAGATCAACCGCCTAATATAAGAATGGGAACCAAGTATTTTTATATAGGGGGAGAAGGGGAGCTGAGGAGAGTTGGAGGCATGGAAAAGAAACCTAACTAGCACACTTGTATTAAGTTATCTCTTCTTATTGTTTTTTCCGTTGTCCCAATGGCCCTTGCTAGCTGCATTTATCATTGTAAATGGGGTCCTTGATTCCATTAATCAAAAAAGAAATCTGCACACCTTGGTGATACTAGGTGTCCTTCTTATTATCTCTGCGGGTTTATTTTATCCGAATATCGTGATGATACTGTGCATGTGTTTATGCTCATTCATCCTTCAGACCCTAAACATGGAACCTGGCAAGAAACTGATCATGGCAAGCGGATTATTGGGAATTCACCTATTGAAAAGTCCTTCTCTAGGGCTGTTGATTGTATTAATGATGCTCTTTCTTTCTCATTTGTTGATCACCATCATGATGACAAGCCGCAATCAGGTTCAGCTGTCTCAGCGTTTGAAGGTGATTGCGGCTTTAGGAATTGGGGGCACTCTGCTAGCAGGGATCATTCCCTATTTGACATATGGAATACGAAACCTGCTAAGTATAGCGGTATTTGGGTTAACGAGCCTATTATCTGAAGGTTTATATAAGGGATTCTCTCTTTTTGAGCCTGATGAGACGAATCCGAAGCAACAAGAACGGATGACGGCCATAACCTCTTCAAAAGGCCAAATGGAAACATTTGAATATAAAGAATATACGACACCCTCTTATTTTTATCCGATTTTACTATCGATCCTATTGGTTATTTTTATCGGAGCTGTTGTTTTTATCGTAAAGAGAAGAAGGGCCATTCAGGCAGAATTGAATCATCATCGATTGAGTGAGTTAACGAAGTCCTCTCGGGAATTGAGTAAAGGTCAAAGGGGGCGGAGAATGATCAAATCCAATCCCCCGTCAAATAGGCCGATTAGAATGCTCGTTTATCAATTTGAAAAGGGCATGAAGGGGACGCATGGAAGAAATCCTGAAGAAACCTTCCAGGAGTGGCTTAATCGCATACAACTCGATAGAAATGAGCAGAATAGCAGATTGAGTGAAATCTATGAAAAGGCTCGATATGGGGAAGAAGAGATACCGAAAGACGACGTGAGGTTTTTCAGTAATCGATTAAAGCAAATAAAGAAGCAATTAAAACATCCTAAAAGATAGGTAAATAAAGCAGATTTAGGGGAATAGCTAGTCGTGGATGATAGCAAGTACGCTAGTATCATCCTGTGAATCGGTTGGAATGATACGCAGGAATCAAGACGGCGATAAAAAAGAGGGCAGGGATGGTTGACGTAACAACCAGCTTCTGTCCTCTTTCATAGGATTCTATCTTTACATCATTGATTTATCTTTATCAGCAGGCAATGTATTATGAGTGGATAATGGAGCTGCTTTCAGCATTGGAATGGAGCCTTCGATTGGCGGAGTGGATTCATAACGTAGTTCTCCTTGTCCATCCAGTGCTTGACCATGTGCCCAAGATCCTTCACTGCTATATTCACCTTCTGAATGATTATAGAGAGAGTAAGCGAGGTCTAGTCTTTCCTTCTCACGCGGGAATGTGCTAGGAACGAGCAAGCCTTCTTTCTCCTCGAGTTCAGCGATAGCGGCAGCCCACAGGTTTTGATGGTAAGAATCACGTGCAATCAAGACGGATAATAAATCTTTGACACCTTTGTCAGTTGTCATCTCATAAATACGGCATGCTTGCAAGCGACCCTGTGATTCTGCATTAAGGTTTGCACGGAAGTCAGCAAGCAGGTTTCCGCTTGAGATGATATAGCTTCCTTGCCAAGGATTCCCGACACTGTCCGCAGGACGAGCGCCTAAACCGGATACGATTGCATGCTGAGGGTTCATCCCTGATAAGGCAGCTCCAATGACAGGCATTTTTGCTGCTGCTTCTTGATCTTCAACTGGCGCGTCGTCAAGAAGACGAGCAACTAGTGTTGCCAGCATTTCAACATGGCCGATTTCCTCAGTGGCAATATCAAGAATTAAGTCCTTGTACTTTTGATTCCCTTCTCCTCGTACACTCCATCCTTGGAATAAGTACTGCATCATAACGGACATTTCACCGAATTGTCCTCCGATGAGCTCTTGGATTTGTTTAGCTAATAACGGATCTGATTTCTCTGGTTTTGCTTCGAACTGTAATTCTTTCTTGTGTAAAAACATCGACAAATCCCTCCATAAATGGTTTGTGTTGGCGTGAATGGCCTCACAAGCATTAATACCCCTCTATGCTGGTTGGAAACATCCATTTCTGTTATTTCCTTGTTAAAGAAGGGTATTTAGATTTACATTTCATGGTATTTGGTCAATTATTACTACATTTTTTAGAAGGGGTAGAGGAAAGGGGATAAAACGAAAAGGCTGTTTTCGTATAGATTGTTGCTCAATACAAAGGATTCGATTTCAATTTTATGGTAATCTTAGAGAGATAGCTGTTTAACAAACTGAAAAAGGGAGTGTGTTATGTGGCAAATAAACGTTTTGAGGATGTTTATACTCAAGGGAAAATGGAGGTCACTAAAATAATTCGTGATAATGAGACAGGAGTCCTATATATGTTTCATTATGGCGGTCCTACTTCCGGGTTAACAGTTATGGTTGATAAAGATGGAAAACCTTTAGTTGATAAAGATTTTATACCTGAATCTAAAACTTCTGTTGAATAATACGTCGGCCACTTCCTTAGAGGGGTGGCTTTTTCACACATCTCGCCTATATATAACTGTAATTAAATGGAAAATCTAAAATGCACTTAAAACTATTTAATTCACTCGTTCTGTGGGCACTAAGCGTTTAATCAATGTATACAAAACACCCAACGAAAAAGTAAACGGGAGGATCATTTAGTCGTTTACGGATATTTGTAGCTGTATGCTGAACTTAGAGAGAAAGGGAACGGATTCGAGCCATTGGAGCGGAGAGGAAGGTAATCCAGAGAAAAAAGAGGCTTCCGGTTTATCGTGTACCGGAAGCCTCTTTGCTCTGTTAACTTTGCTATAAGCTGATTTTTTCATTCCCTAATGTCGAAATTTGTTCGTTAGGAGATTGTTTTGTAAGAGAATCCATTTTCTTTAATTCTTCCCGCAGTAATCGTCTGACTTCCCGGCGTCTGTGGACTTTTTTACCCATTATTTGTAGCCTCCTTAAAGATAGTGGATTCCAATAATACGTTGATACCGACAACCAAAGGCTTCCTTTCCGGTGAAAATCATCCTGTCTGCATATGGTTAGAAAAATCTATCTTATTTATATCAAAGACAGACCGGATTGACAAAAGGGAGAATGGGCAAGTTTTAGCCGTTTTCTTAGATTAATCATGAAAAATCTTGTCTTTCATCTTATTTACTGACTATTCCGACAAATTTTACGAAATTTTCACCAAGCTCGCGATCATGCTCTGTTATCAGTCTATGCAGGAGGACTTTGTCTATATGATTCTTTTTCTTTTCATATTTCTATCTGCTATTATTTGGTGAATTTAGTTGAAGCTTGGCAATCCTTTGCTATAATAATGGTATCCTATTCAATTTTCTAGAGGTGAATGAACGTGCTTGAGGGATGGTTTCTATGGTTCATCCTGTTTTGGATTGTCTTTATGGTTGTCTTTATGGGCATTGGCGGGTTCTTCATGTTCAGAAAATTCCTGAAGAAGCTTCCCAAGGAAGATGGAAAATCAGACATGGATTGGGAAATTCATTATGTAGAACAAACAAAGCATTTGTGGGGAAGTGACCAAAAAGCGTTTCTTGAGGAGCTTGTTAGTCCTGTACCTGAGCTGTTTCGGGATGTAGCAAGACATAAGATTGCTGGGAAGATTGGGGAAATCGCCTTACAAGAGGGAGCGACTGCCATCACGATGGATATCCTCATTAAAGGGTACATATTAGCCACACCAAAACGGGATCATAAGTTTTTGAAGAAGAAGCTGGCGGAGGAAAAGATTGATATACGCCCATATGAGCAATATTTTCTTATGTCCAATCAGTAAGAGGCAGAACATGAATGTTCTGCCTCTTTATTCATGCATGGACTGAATTAACTGGTTTTCAAGATCGTCATAATTCAGGCCGGTTGAGCGATGAATCGCTTGTTCAAATGAATCGGCCTGGTCTGCTTCTTTAAGAATGGCCAGGATGATTTCATCGCCAAATTCATCAATGATATACGCGATCGCCTCCTGGCTCTGCCGGTAGATATCAATGACCCCAGCTGTTCGTAAATGCTTCCATTGCTCTGATTTCTCGAGGTTATCGAAAGGGATGATGGAACCAGCTGTTTCAGCCGTGTTAAAGGGACTGGAATGAATAAAACTAAGATATTCTGCATAACCTTCTAGGAACCATTCTGGAATGGGATTATTTACGTCCATTGCCTGTATTTTTTGAAGAAGGGCATAATGACTATATTCATGCTTGACCATATAGCGTATTGTCTCTTTACGGTAGTCATCGTTGTCGGTATAGACAGGAAGGATGCCGATAATCTTGTCAAAATCGGAATAATAGCCATTCGTATAGCTAATTTGGGCGTATTGAAGGAATTGCTCCTCATTTTGAAAGAGAATCAAATCAACCGGAGGGGCAGGGTATTGGCCAATCAAACGATTATTATCCATACGTGCTTCTTTAAGAGCAGAAATCGTGTGAGAGAGAAGCGTCTTTTGGTCGGAACCATAATAGATGCGGATATGGTGATAGGCTGATTTCTCTAATTGGTTTTTTAAGACGATTTCCTCTTCAGAATCGTAATTCCTTGTGGTCAATATTTTCAGGGCATCTATATATCCGAGCTCCAACTCGTTTCTTGACTCGAGCATATCATGGATTTTCACCGTGAAAACGACTAGGACGATAAAGCAAAGGATGAAAATAGACCCGATGATTCTCCAAATAATATGGTTCATTAGCCACCTCCAAGTAGAGAATGATGATAAAGTGTATATTTCACCTGAAAAGGGACGGTTTTAGGTGAAAAGGATGAAAAAGGTGCTTTGACTATTAAATGGAATAAATATGCCTATTATAGCATAGTAAATGCAGCATTATGAGGAATAATCATAAATATGGATGAGATTATCTATATCATTTATAGAAAAAACAAGGTAAAATTAGATAGAAACTTTCTATAAGAATTATATAAAAGGGGTCACAAACAATATGGAACTTATCAAGGAGATCTATGATGATGGTTTCGAGCAAAATGCGGACCAAGCTTACCGTATTAGAAAAGCAGCTAGAGCAGTAGTCATTAATGACCGTGATGAGATAGCACTTTTATTTGTTTCGAATGGAAATTATCATAAATTGCCGGGCGGCGGTATTGAAAACAACGAGACCATTTATGATGCCCTAAAAAGGGAAGTAGAAGAAGAAGTCGGTGCCATGATTGAGGATATTGAGGAACTCGGGATGACCATGGAATACCGCGGAGAAATCGGACAGCTCCAAATCTCCTACGGATACAAAGCAAAAGCAACAGGAGAGTTAAAGGAACCGATTTATACAGAAGAGGAAATTAATGACGGTTTTGTGCTGAGATGGGTTCCAATGCATATTGCCATTGAAATCCTTAAACAAGACCAGCCTGCCAATTACATTGGGAAGTTCATCCAAAACAGGGATTTAGAGTTTTTGGTAAGAGCAGATGAACTATTCTTCTAGGAACATAAACAATAAGGAAACCGAACCATTAAAGAAGTTCGGTTTTTGCTTATTTTATCGTTAAAAGTGGTGATATAGGTCATCCTTTGTATAGTTTTCCCGCACACCTCTTTTGGTGGTTAAATAATCAATGATCCTCTGCGGCTCTAATTGAAGGGCCAATAACCCTCTATATAGATTCCGGAGGTACGGGATGGACGGGGAAGTAATCTCTTGTTTCTTCATTTCACCATTCGCTGTAAAGGTGAAGATTGGATACCCATCCCTTTCCCCAAGATAAAGAATATTTCCATACCATGAATCATTAAAGGAGTAGGTATGAACCTCCTTGGCCAGGTTAAGGTCAATCATCATGTCATGATGTCCGTTTTCTTGCTGGACGATTTCTTGAAACTGCTCAGATGTAATTAAATACATCTTGCCATATGTTCTGGCAGATGGGTTTCTTACCGTATCTATAAAGGCTACTCCGCCCTTCCATCGTTTTGAACATTTGGAGAAGTACAGCTCATACGGAATTGTAATCGTCTCTGACTTCAAGGGCAGAGCAGGATTGGTGCATCCTTTTTCCGTAAATGTAGAACCCTCAGGCTTTCCCCCGCTAATATAACAATGAAATCGGTCCTCAAACAAATTCGAACCATAACTCGCATACCATACATAATCCAATCGTTACACACTCCTATGAAAGATTAGTTGGTATTTAGTTACCACTTTTTCTAACATTTCACACATTAATGCTTGTTGTTTTCATAAAAGGGCAGCCAGATCGAAAAAGGTCCTTTTTGGAGCGGGTTCGTTTGACTGTTTATATATACCTGAACGAGATCTGCCTCCACCTCCACATGGATAGAGAGGTTCTCTAAACAAAACGGGAAAAGAATTTTCCGTTCCTTTCTTCCGGAAGGCTGTTCCAGCACAATAACGCAAAGGTCTTCCTGAATGTGAATGAGGATACCGTTCTTTGGCGTTTGTTTTCTTTCTGCCTCGATTAAATAGCCTTCATCCACCTCAAATAAATCCACTCGAAATTCTGTCTCATCTAAATAGGTCGTGAATGGATCTAAATAAAACAATCCCAAAATAGCTTTTTCTTCTTCATGCCCCCAGTCTGAAGAACACATGAAATAACCCCCATTTACACGGTGTTATTTCCAATCTATTCAAGCTGCTTTCAAACGGTGATAGAGAAAAAAGCCGGAGCAGGGGAACTGCCGGCTTTAAAGGCTACATATCATGATGGGAATGATTTTTCTGGCGACTGTGATTGCGGTTCTTCACCTTATGTGACCCGCTCATTGGTTTTGGCTGGCCTGATTGCTTATCCGGTTCGATGGCATGCTTGCGTTTATTCGTCAATTCTCATCCCTCCTTTTCGTTTTAGTATGAGTTCGAATGGGAAAAACGATTCGACTGGCACATTTCCAAATCCTTCACGAGAATAAGGTGCCTTTAAATAGTGCACCATAAATGTCGAGATAAAGGATTGGAGGATATAAAAATGCCTTATCATAAGAACAAGATGGCTGCCTTCGAAGCTGCCCAAAACGGGATGAGAAAGGTGACCGATGTATACGTGAATCTGCAGGCAATGAAGCATGATCCCGAGTTTGGCAGGGAAGTAAAACGTTTCTGGGAAGAAATCAATGAAGCCTATCAGCAGGTCGAGAATGCAGATGAGGTAGCAAGCGAGCATCAGCGTGAGCAGCTCGTAGAATTTCGTGATACGCTCAAGCAATATGTTTCAGAGCTGAATGCCTATAATGAATTGCGCTGACAAAGCCGGCTGGGAGGTTTTCCTGCCGGCCTTTATTTTAATTTTCTGAAAAAATTATACTGCGATAAGTATAACTTATAACCCTCTATAAATTACTTATATTTTACTTTATGAAAAGGTTATATTACTATTAAATTGTTAGAATATTTGGATTGGAAAAAGTTCATAACCTTTTCTGAGTATGTATTCTTATTATCTTTTACCTAGAGGGGGTAATTTGATTTGGGGAAAAATGATGTGTTTAACTCACGAAAGCATTTTGAAGTAAACGGTAAACGCTATCATTACTACAATCTGAAAGCTTTGGAAGAAGCTGGAGCAGGGGAAGTAACGAAGCTGCCATACTCAATCAAAGTGCTGCTTGAAAGTGTTCTGCGGCAGCTAGATGGAAGAGTCATCACTAAAGAGCATGTGGAAAACTTAGCGAAATGGGGAACAGATCAGCAATCAATCGATGTTGATGTTCCATTCAAACCATCCCGCGTAATCCTACAAGACTTTACAGGTGTTCCTGCGGTTGTTGACTTGGCTTCCTTGCGTAAAGCAATGGCTGATATCGGCGGCAACCCAGATAAGATTAACCCGGAAATTCCGGTTGACCTTGTTATTGATCACTCTGTACAAGTTGATAAATATGGTACAGCTGATTCCCTGCAAGTGAATATGGACCTTGAATTTGAACGAAACGCTGAGCGTTATCAATTCCTAAGCTGGGCTCAAAAGGCATTTGATAATTATCGTGCCGTTCCGCCTGATACGGGAATCGTTCACCAAGTCAACTTAGAATATTTAGCGAATGTGGTACATGCGATTGAAATGCCTGACGGCGATTTCATGGCATTCCCAGATACGCTGGTTGGTACTGACTCTCACACAACCATGATCAACGGACTTGGCGTCCTTGGTTGGGGTGTAGGAGGAATCGAAGCAGAAGCAGGCATGCTTGGCCAGCCTTCTTATTTCCCAGTACCTGAAGTAATCGGTGTCCGCTTTGTTAATTCCTTGCCAAATGGGGCGATGGCGACTGACCTGGCGCTCAAAGTAACAGAAGTTCTTCGTAAGAGCGGTGTTGTTAACAAATTTGTGGAATTCTTCGGTCCAGGAATGAGCGATCTATCCCTTTCAGACCGTGCGACGATTGCCAATATGGCACCTGAGTATGGCGCTACATGCGGATTCTTCCCGATCGATGATGAAGCATTGAAATACATGCGCTTAACTGGCCGTACAGAAGAGCATATTGCGCTAGTTGAGAAATATTGCAAAGAAAATGATTTATTCTATACAAAAGATACACCTGAACCAACCTACACAAAAGTGATTGAAATCGACCTTTCTGAGATTGAAGCCAATCTTTCCGGACCGAAACGTCCGCAGGATTTGATTCCTCTATCTCATATGCAAAAAGCCTATCGTGAAGCGTTGACTGCACCAGTCGGCAATGCAGGATTTGGCTTAAGCCAAGAGGAAATCGATAAGAAAATCACGGTTGAATTCAAGGACGGCCGTCAAGCGCCGATGAAAACTGGTGATATCGCCATTGCTGCGATTACAAGCTGTACAAATACATCTAACCCATACGTCATGCTTGGGGCAGGTCTTGTTGCGAAGAAAGCAGTTGAGCTCGGCCTTCAGGTACCTCACCATGTGAAAACATCCTTGGCACCAGGCTCCAAGGTCGTAACAGGCTACTTGCGTGATGCCGGCCTGCAAACGTATATGGATGAGCTCGGCTTCAACCTTGTCGGCTATGGCTGTGCTACTTGTATCGGTAACTCCGGTCCATTGATGGAAGAGATTGAAGCAGCTGTCGGCGAAGCTGACTTGCTTGTGACTTCTGTTCTATCTGGTAACCGTAACTTTGAAGGACGTATCCACCCGCTTGTGAAGGCAAACTACCTTGCATCTCCACCGCTTGTAGTGGCTTACGCGCTTGCCGGTACAGTGGATATCGACCTTGAAAACGACCCAATCGGCGTCGGCAAAGACGGCAAAGAAGTGTTCTTCAAGGACATTTGGCCAACTAGTGAAGAGGTTAATGAACTTGTCCAAGAAACCGTTACATCTGACTTGTTCCGCAAAGAGTATGAGCGCGTATTCGATGACAACCTTCGCTGGAATGAGATTCAAACAAGCAATGAACCGTTATATAGCTGGGACTTTGATTCTACTTATATTCAAAACCCGCCTTACTTCGAGAACTTGGATCCAAATCCATCCGAAGTTAAGCCATTATCAGGCTTGCGCGTAGTTGGTTTGTTCGGTGACTCTGTCACAACTGACCATATTTCCCCGGCTGGTTCAATTGGCAAAGATACACCAGCAGGTAAATACTTGCGTGAAAATGGCGTTGGAATCCGTGACTTTAACTCTTATGGTTCCCGCCGTGGTAACCATGAGGTCATGATGCGCGGAACTTTCGCTAACATCCGGATCCGTAACCAAATCGCTCCTGGAACAGAGGGCGGATATACGACTTACTGGCCAACAGGCGAAGTCATGTCCATCTATGATGCATGTATGGAATACAAGAAGGATGACACAGGTCTTGTCGTTCTTGCCGGTAAAGACTATGGTATGGGAAGCTCCCGTGACTGGGCTGCGAAAGGGACAAACCTTCTCGGTATCAAAACCGTTATCGCAGAAAGCTTTGAGCGTATTCACCGCTCCAACCTTGCACTTATGGGCGTCCTGCCGCTTCAATTCAAAGAAGGCGAAAACGCGAAGGTGCTTGGTCTTACAGGTAAAGAACGAATCTTCGTTCCAATCGATGAAAATATCAAACCACGTCAGTTGATCACCGTAACAGCTGTAGCTGAGGATGGTACAGAGAAGAAATTTGAAGCACTTGTGCGTTTCGACTCTGAAATTGAAATCGATTATTACCGTCATGGAGGAATCCTGCCAATGGTTCTCCGTGAGAAACTAGAAGAAACAACATCTGCACAATAATAGCGCAGAATAAAGGGCTGGCCGTCTGGTCAGTCCTTTTTCTCTTTCTTGATAGTGGAATCATTGGTACAATTTGAGATAAGAGATGCATGGAAGCAGGAGGACGGGAATGTGAAGAAGACAATAGGCATACTTTTGCTGTTTGGACTGATTGGCGGGGCCTTTTATCAAATCATGAATCAAGAGGAAAAGCCTGTCGGGGCGAAGGTGGGAGCAAGCGCAGCTGATTTCACCCTACAGGACACGGAAGGGAATAAGGTCACATTATCAGATTATAAAGGAAAGAAGGTCATCTTAAATTTCTGGGCAACCTGGTGCAATCCATGCAAGAAAGAGATGCCTGAGATGGAGAAAATCAATCAGAAATATGAAGATGTCGTTATCCTGGCCATTAATTTGGATACAGAAAATGATATCAAAGGATTCATGAATGAATATGAGTTAACCTTCCAAGCCTTATTAGATACGGAGGAAAAGGTGAATGACCAATATGAGGTAGTTTCCATCCCGACTTCTTTCTTTATTGATGAAGAGGGAATTATCCGCAAAAAGATTGTAGGGATTCTCGATTATGAGAAGATGGAAGACAATTTAGAGGCTTTATAAAGGGACATGTAAGCTTTTAACCAAGGTTGAACCATTATCTTTCTAACCTGATTGTTCATACTCCGTATTATTTTCAAAAAAGTGCTATAAATTCAAGAGAGAGTGGGCATGCTAGAGGAGGACAATATTTATAGCGGATGGTGAATGAAGATGAACAAAAGGAAAAGAATGTCTCTGGCTGATTTGATTTTGGAGAACAAGCGTCAGCTATTAAATGATAAACAAGCGATGGAAAAACTTGAGGACCGCATAGACCGCCGTCATATCGAGAAGGCAGAATAGCGTTGGCAGGAATTGCCCTCATAATAAAGCTATCTGATAAGCATCCTAACAAGTATAAGGGAGGATGATAGTAATGGGCAATCCAAAACGAAACTCAAAGCCTTTCCAGCCGAATCATATCGGCACTCAGCCAAGAGCGGCTGGCGGAAATAAAGGCAAGCAAATGCAAGACACATCAGGAAAACACCCTGATGTCATACAAACAAAAGGTGAGTAACTCACCAGAAACAAAAAAGAGCCGAATGATGTTCATTCGGCTCTCAGACTGTCGACAAAATGGACTGAGAATTCTTTTATTCTCAGTCCATTTTGTGATTTTTTTGCCATTTCCTCCCAAGACAGACCTCTCCTGCTCTTTTTTTTAGGCCATTTTTGGCGTTTTCCAGAGCCAATTGGCCATCTTCTTCAGGTTCATGGCAGCGAATTTTGCATCGCCTGCATGGACAATTTTTCAATTCCCCTAAGGGTTGTCCACCGCATTCCATGCTTTTCCTTTGCATCGGCAAAGACTCGTTCGATTGTCTCTTTGCGCCTTGCATAGATGATTTTATTCTCTTCTGTATGACGAAGGTGGTCAGCTTCCTTCATGTGTTCCTCCCATACATGGCGTTGAATCACCTTCAGCTGATTTTTGCTTTGAGTGCAACGGGATAGAAATGGACAGTCCTTACAGTGCAGGGGATTGGATACATACTGACGATAACCTTCTTTTGTGGTCGTACTCTCTTTGATTTCTTTCCTCTCTTCTTTTTCGAATTTAAATGGAGGAAACGGCTTCTTTCCATGTTCTTCGCGGTCACGATTGATTTCTAGATTCAATCGTTCCTGATAGTCTTTCGTTTCTTTGCGAACAACCTTTTTCTCAAACTTATGTTTGTTGCGCTTGCCTTCACATGGGTTGAATCAATAAATACATGTTCTGGTTTGATGAGTTTTTTATTCGCTGCCTGATTCAGAATTTCACAGAAAATCTGTTCAAAATCCCAGAAACCAACGATACGCCAGGTTGGTTTCAATCTCTTCAATCGTTTTACGCACGGAACGAATACCGAACATGTACTGGATAAAGGTCATTTTAATGAGAACAACAGGATCAATACTGGGGCGACCTCGTTCAGCCGAATAAGCATCCTCGACTAATGAGTAAATAAGGAGAAATCAATGGTGGCTTCGACTTTCCGAACCAAATGGTTCTTAGGTACGAGTTGATCTAATGTAATCATTTCTAATTGTTCGCGGTTTTTAGGGGTATATTTGGTTAACATGTCATCACCTTCGATAAGAATCGTTAACTCTATTATACCAAAATGAGGAAACATCTGTTTTGTATGTGCTAATTATTATGAAGCGCAGACATCTATTTTTGGCAGAATGGGCGAGACTCCTGTGGGAGAAGGAGGCAGGCTGATGACAGCTCTTGCCGAAGGCGAGCTGGCGAAAGCAGCTCCACCACGGTTCGCTGAGTCCATTCTGCCGAAAATAGCTTTCACGTCCATATGGGATGCAAGAGTATAAAAAAACTGTAGACCAAAACCTTAATGGATTTAGTCTACAGTCTGAGAGCCGAATGATATTCATTCGGCTCTTTTTATGATGAATTTAATCGCCATAAAAGAGTCCATACTTAACTCTCTAAACTTCTTTTTAGATTAGCGGGATATTCAACGTACAGATTGTTTCATTCTTCTTGAGGAGTGATTCATAAGATATGACAGCGGTTATTCTAGGTACAAGCCAAATTCAGTCTAAATCATTCTTGTATATGGTAGGATGGTGGTATTGACTAGAATAAAGGATGAAGGAATAAATGAACCAATCTAATAGCTATCTCCCAGAGCTAATAAGTGAATGGGAGTCATTGTATAAAACAAAAGGAGAGCTTCCCTCACAGGAAGCTTTATTGAATACTCTCTCAGAGGCAGCAAATATGGGGGAGGGCAAGGAAAAATGGAAAGGCATCCTTCTCTATTTCCTTGCCTTGAATCGTGCCAATAAGAAGGAGGAAGACTCCTTCTACTATTTATTACTAGAACAGGCGGCCGTTTTATGGCCAGAAATGACTGATATACACACAAGACTCGAGAAGAAAAGCTTGAATCAGCTCAAAGGACTTCTTGACGGCTTAACCATGCCTGTTTTGCGCGAAACAGATAACCGGACGGCTAAGCGCAATGTCGTGATGGAAATCCTAGAAAAGGCTGAGCGGTATGGGCAAAGAGTTCATGAAGCCATTAAGGGCTTGCCGAAGGAAGAAAATTCCCCTTCGGTTCAGGAGGTCCGGACCGCTCTTGTGGCAGTCGATGAGCACTTGCAGCTTGTGAAGAAACAGGCTCAAGCCTATCAGGATACCTTGAGCGGAAATTTCCATACCATCACGGTTTATGAGGAATTAAAGCGATCCATCCTCCAGCTCAATGAAAGCAGGGACAGCTTTGATGCCATTCTGAGCAAACTGCAGCCATTTCAGGAACGGGAGCTCTCACCACTTGATCAATTAGAGCGAATGGTTGGGCTTAAGGATATTAAGACACGCATTAGTCAGCTGTATGATTTCCTGACCTATCAGAAATCTAGACTTGAAATGGGCTTTACGAAAAGCAGTGATCTTAGCTTGAACATGGTTTTGACCGGAAATCCTGGCACGGGGAAAACAACACTCGCAAGATTATTAGGAAAGATTTATTATGAGCTCGGCATCCTGCCGAAGGAAACCATTATAGAAGCGGATCGGTCCAAGCTCGTTGGTGCCTATGTCGGTCAGACGGAGGAAAATGTCCGCAACCTCGTTGAAGAGGCCATTGGCGGTGTGTTATTTATTGATGAGGCTTATAGTCTAAAACGGGATGGTCAGCAAGGCAGTGATTATGGCCAAACAGTCATTGATACCTTGGTTTCGTTAATGGACAGTGCTGATTATGCAGGGAAATTCGCTGTCATTTTGGCCGGATATCCGGATGAAATGAGACAGTTTCTAGACAGCAATCCTGGACTCAGAAGCCGATTTCCACAGTTCAATTTCATGGAGCTTCCCGATTATTCCATGGAAGAAATGAAGGAAATTGCCTGCCGCTTCGCTGAAGATAACGGCTATTTCATTACGCCGGAAGCTTTTCCTGCTCTGGAGAAGAAGATCGAGCATGAGATGGTCGATCAATCCTTCGGTAATGCCCGAAGCGTTAAGTCAATTGTCACGGATGCTATTTTCCAAAAGGGCTCAAGGCAAATAGCCGATACTGGGCGTTCCTTCATCGATTATCTCCTTTTACAGGCAGAGGATTTTCATGAATCAGATACAAAGGAAGAGTCTAACCCGCCCATTGAAGAGCTGATGAATCTTGTAGGACTTGAATCCATTAAGGATGAAATCAAGAAATTATCAGCCTTTGTCCGCGTGCAGCAAGCTAGAAGGAATGAAGGGAAAAAGGTTGTGCCCATCCAGCTGCATGCAGTTTTTACCGGAAATCCTGGGACTGGGAAGACAACCATCGCCAAGCTGTATTCTGAGATTCTGCGTGACTGCGGGCTGCTGAAGCGGGGACATCTTGTCGTGGCAAGCCGTGCGGATTTTGTCGCGGGATATGTCGGCCAGACGGCTATCAAAACAAAACGGAAGGTCCAGGATGCACTTGGCGGTGTTTTATTCATTGATGAGGCGTACTCCTTATTAAGTCAATCCAACAGTGATTTTGGAGCAGAGGTTGTCAATACATTGGTGGATGAAATGACAAAGCATAATGAAAACCTGGTCATTATTTTGGCCGGATATCCGAAGGAAATGGATGAATTGCTTCAAAGCAATCCTGGCTTCTCTTCACGGTTTAAGAAGTTCATGCATTTCCCTGATTATTCGGTTATGGAGCTCCTGCAAATTATGAAGAACTATCTTGATTCCTACCAATACAGCCTTGATGAAGAGGCAGAGGAGTATTTGAAGGGGCGGTTAGAGGAGATGGAGATTGACGGGAATGGCCGCTTTGCCATCAATCTTGCTGATAATGCCATCCAATACCAGGCCCAGAGGTTGATGAATGCCGGCGAGAATGCAAATGCTTCAAACTTAATAAAAGATGATTTCAAACTTGTGTTAGAATGAATAAGGAATAGGAATTAGGCGCAGCAGGTAAGGAGTGTTTAGCGGAATGTTTATCTCAAAGGAAGAAATTCAACTGTTTTATGCAGACACGGACATGATGGGTGTGATGTATCACGCCAACTATTTAAAATGGTTTGAGCTGGGTAGGGCGGCCCTTATCCGTGATTTAGGATTTTCCTATACCGATATGGAGGATGCGGGCTATTATGCGCCTGTTTACGACATACAGGCTACCTATAAAACACCTCTCCGATATGGCGACCAGGCATATGTGTATACATGGGTAGAGGAAAACACGGGTTTGAAGACTGTCTATGCGTATGAAATTAAAAATCAGCATGATGAGGTATGTGCTGTTGGAGCAACCACACATATTGTCGTGAAGAAGGAAAATTTCCGTCCGGTTCAATTCAAAAAAGCATTCCCGGAATGGTTTGCTAAATACGAAGAAATTAAAAAGAAATAGCCCAATAGAAAGGAGAAGGGATGTCCCTTCTCCTTTCTTTATTATGGTTATTTATGATAATAGAATGCAGGCTCGGCCTTCTTCTCATCGAATTGAACTTCAAGATCATGTCCGTCAAAATACCACAAATCGTCTTCCTCAACAAAGAACGATAATCCGCCCTTTTCGGTTAAAGCCTTTGCTTCCTTGGCAGGTTCAGGAGAGATGCCGAGGGAAAAACCTGATTGTATGGGGCTGTATCCACCATAACGCGGGAAGAACCGAATGCTATCGCCATCACCTAAATCTAATTCTTCCCGGTACCAAGCCACTGATTGTTCATCTATTATTATTTTCATCGCTATTCCTCCTATTTCCATACCGTAAACATGTTGTATCTTTCATTATCGCATAAACATAGGAAAATATCATTTGATTCCGCTTGGATTACATATCGGGAAAGAAAAATAATGGTGGAAGATTTCCACCTCATTTGTCAGCTGATTCAAGCATGAACTCGGTTAACTCATCCAAATCTGTCTTTGGTGAACCGAAAACGGTTGAATCCTCAAATGGCTTGACCTGATAGTTTTGCTCGTTTGAGCTAGTGACATAGGTCGGTGTGAAGCTTGGGTTAAGTACGGTTGTCTCTGTTCCTGCATCGCTCTTTGTCTGTTCGATTTCTATGGTAACCATGCCGCCGATATCCTTATAATCCCTCACCTGCCCAGATAGGAAATTTCCAAGTGAATAGACAACAAGCGTTTCTCCATCATCATGCTCGAGCCACTCAATCGGCTGAAGGACATGGGGGTGATGACCAATGATGATATCCGCTCCATTATCTGCCATCAGCTGGGCGAGGCGCCGCTGTTCGTCTGATGGATTGCGCTCATATTCATTGCCCCAATGTGCATTAATAAGGACGATATCCGCTTTCCCTCTAATGCTCTTTAGGTCAGAAATGATTTTCTGATCCTCAAGGTAATTGACTAAATAATCCTTGCCGTCTGGAATCGGAATGCCGTTTGTTCCATATGTGTAGGATAAGAAGCCAACTTTCATTCCCTCAATCGTTAAGATGCGTTCTTGTTTGGCATCCTCTTGATTCTTATACATGCCGACATAGGGCATCCCGATTTTTTCATAATAGGATAAGGAGCTTAGGATGCCTTTTTCTCCTTTGTCCAAGGAATGGTTATTGGCAAGGGTCACTAAGTCTATGCCTGAATCTTGCAGGGTATCAGAGATCTCATAAGGTGAATTGAAAGCTGGGTAACCGGATAGGCCCAGCTTGCTTCCTCCAGCAATGGATTCCTGATTGGCAATCGTAAAATCAGGCTCCCCAAGCATTTCCTTCACCGGAGCAAACATACGCTCAAAATCATAACCGTCCTTTGTTTTAGCATCCTCATAGACCGGTGTATGAATTAAGATATCACCAATAGCACCAATTGTAATCGTCTTTGTGTACGTTTTGCTGTCTAAAGCTAGAGGTCTCGCGCTTATTGACACACTTTCTTTTGGCTCGGTCGTAGCTGTTTCTATCCCTTGCCAATAGAGTAATCCTGCACCAAGGCTCCCAGTTAATAATAGAATGATTATGACTTGAATAAACGATGGTTTTTTCATGATAACCGCCCTATTCTTATGAATTTTCACTCAATATTATGGTGACATTATCCCGGGATAAATGCAACGGAAAATTTCCTTTTTTACCCTTGTTAAAAATAGGCAAAAATAAAAAACTGCTGATCCCTGTAAGGGAGTCAGCAGCAGCTTATTTCTTGAATATATTGACTTTAGGCTCTGTCTTATTGATAATCCGCTTAATATTTGCCCGATGGCGGTAAAAAATGAAAGCAGCTAAGCAGAAGATCAATAGTTGAAGAGATAAATCATTCGTAAACATAACATAAATAACAGCAACAATGGCAATAATCATCGAAGATAAAGAAACAATGCGCGTCAAATAGAGGGAAAGCAAGAAACAAACTAACAAAATTACGAATAAAGCAGGTTCATACCCTAGTATAATTCCTCCGGAGGTTGCAACGGCTTTTCCGCCTCTGAATCCCGCGAATACAGGATACATATGTCCAACTACAGCCAGTAGTCCGCATACAAGCGGCAAGGCAATCCAATCAGGCCAATTGGGTGTTTGCACCGTGAATATGTATGGAAGAAACGTTGCAGCTGTTCCTTTCAGAATATCCAGTAAGGTCACCACAAATCCTGCTTTTTTGCCCAGTGTCCTGAAAGTATTGGTTCCGCCAAGATTGCCGCTGCCATGTTCACGGATATCAGTGTTGTAAAACACCTTTCCGATAATGAGACCCGAAGGTATGGAACCTAGCAGATAGGCCAATAAAAGCATCAAGTATAACATCATCCAAACCCTTTCTAACCCATAGTGTCACTATATTTTAACACGATTGTCAAAAGGGGCATAGAAATTTAACAAATTAGCACATATATCCATTTCCGGCATGTTCGACTGTTCATTCTGTTGATTTTGATTCGTATATATCAAAAATGTTATGTGGAAGAGTCTATATTAAAGTGCCATCCGGGTATATAATAAGAATGAGTGTATGGAAGGTAAGAGAAGGTGGGAGGAAGAAAGATGATACAGAATCCTAGCAGGGACGAGATCGGAAACATCTTAAAAAACGCAAAGAAAATTGCGGTTGTAGGGCTTTCTGAGAACCCAGAGCGAACTTCTTATATGGTATCGAAAGCGATGCAGGACAGCGGCTATGAGATCATTCCTGTTAATCCGGCTGTCAAGGAAGTGTTAGGTGTCAAAGCGATTGGCTCCTTGAAGGAACTTGATGAGCATGTGGATATTGTGAATGTGTTTAGAAGGCCGGAATTTGTCATGGATTTAGCAAAGGATTTCCTGGATATTGATGCGGATGTATTCTGGACTCAGCTTGGTGTAGTGGATGAAGAAGCTTTTCAGCTGCTGCAAGAGAAGGGCCGGAAGGTAATCATGGACAGATGCATTAAAGTCGAACATGCTTTGACGAAATAAGTCGTTTTAGACTGGCCGCCTGGAAGCAAAGGCGGCTTTTGCGTGCCTGCAGAAAATCCTTTTGAAATGCAAAATTTTGATTTCAAATCCTGCTCATGTGTTACGATATGAAGAAGGGACGATAAATGAATCGCTTTGTTCTGAATGGTTCAGGATTCGGATCCGATTTCCGCGGTCAGGTCAATTGCTATTTGCGAAACGGCCAAGAATCTGTAAGAATAGAGCAATGAACGCACAATCCTATTTGAATGAGAACGTTTGTTCTTAATGATAAAAAAGTATATAATAGTTTTTGGAAAGTATAGAGAGGGGTACATAAGTGGCTAAGAATTTGAATCAATTTGATTATAATGAAGATGCCATCCAGGTACTCGAGGGATTAGAGGCTGTCCGGAAAAGACCGGGCATGTATATTGGCAGCACTGATACTCGAGGCTTGCATCATCTAGTCTATGAGATCGTAGATAATTCAGTCGATGAAGTACTAGCTGGGTACGGTGATGAAATTATCGTAAAGATTCATAAAGATAACAGTATTAGCGTGGTTGATAAAGGACGCGGTATGCCGACAGGGATGCATCGCTCCGGCAAACCAACACCAGAGGTCATTCTCACTGTTCTTCATGCCGGCGGTAAGTTCGGACAAGGCGGCTATAAGACGAGCGGCGGCTTGCATGGGGTTGGGGCTTCTGTCGTGAACGCGCTTTCTGAATGGCTTGTCGTCACCATCAAGCGCGACGGATTTATCTATGAGCAGCGCTTTGAGAATGGAGGAAGACCGGTAACGACGCTTGAGAAGATTGGGAAGACCAATCAAACCGGAACAACCATCCATTTCAAACCAGATCCATCCATTTTCTCCACTGTGGTCTTTAACCGTGAGACATTGAGCGAGCGCTTGCGCGAGTCTGCTTTCCTTCTAAAGGGATTGAAGATTGAGCTGCATGACCTGCGCTCCGATGAGAAGGATGTCTATCATTATGAGAATGGGATTGAGGCCTTTGTCAGCTATTTAAATGAGGAGAAGGATACTCTTCACCCGGTTGTCAGCTTTGAAGGGACCCAATCCGATATTGAGGTCGAGTTTTCCTTCCAATTCAATGATGGGTATTCCGAAAATATCCTATCCTTCGTCAATAATGTCCGGACAAAGGACGGCGGCACACATGAGGTAGGCATGAAAACGGCCATGACACGTGTGTTCAATGATTATGCACGGAAAGCCGGCTTATTGAAGGAAAAAGATAAGAATCTAGACGGTTCAGATATTCGAGAAGGTCTTGCAGGTGTCGTCTCTGTCCGTATTCCTGAGGAGCTTCTTCAATTCGAGGGACAGACAAAGAGCAAGCTTGGAACAAGCGATGCCCGCTCAGCAGTTGATTCGGTCATTTCTGATAAACTAGCTTATTATTTATTGGAGAACACCGATATTGCCACCCTGCTCGTTCGTAAGGCCATTAAAGCGGCACAGGCACGCGAAGCAGCGAGAAAAGCACGTGAGGATGCGAGAAGCGGAAAGAAACGCAAGAAATCAGAGGCGCTTCTCTCCGGTAAGCTTACTCCTGCGCAATCCCGTAATCCGCTGAAAAACGAATTATATCTAGTGGAGGGGGACTCAGCCGGAGGTTCCGCAAAACAGGGGAGAGATAGACGCTTCCAAGCGGTTCTGCCTCTGCGCGGAAAGGTTATCAATACGGAGAAGGCGAAGTTAGAGGATATCTTCAAGAATGAAGAAATCAATACAATTATTCACGCCATTGGCGGCGGAGTCGGTGCGGATTTCTCCATCGAGGACATCAACTATGACAAGATTGTCATCATGACAGATGCCGATACAGACGGTGCTCATATTCAGGTGCTGCTTCTGACGTTCTTCTATCGTTATATGAAGCCTTTAATCGAAAATGGCAAGATCTTCATTGCTCTTCCGCCTCTTTATAAGGTCAGCAAGGGCTCAGGCAAGAGAGAAGTCATTGAGTATGCCTGGGATGATGATGAACTTGACAGTACTATCAAGAAGGTTGGAAAAGGCTATATGCTCCAGCGTTATAAAGGTCTCGGCGAGATGAATGCCGATCAGCTTTGGGAGACGACGATGGACCCGGCTCAGCGTACATTGATTCGTGTCCGCATTGACGATGCTGCAAGGGCTGAACGCCGTGTGACAACATTGATGGGCGATAAAGTCGAGCCGCGCCGAAAATGGATTGAATCCAATGTGGCATTTGGCTTGGATGAAGATAATAATATATTGGAAAATGAGAATATTACAGTCGCCGATGAGGAGGAAGTGATATGACTTCTACAGAAAAATACCGCGATCTTCCCCTTGAGGAGGTTATTGGCGACCGTTTCGGACGCTATAGTAAGTACATCATTCAGGACCGTGCCCTGCCGGATGCAAGGGACGGCCTGAAGCCTGTTCAGCGCAGGATTCTTTATGCGATGCATGCTGACGGGAATACAAATGAAAAGCCATACCGTAAGTCAGCAAAGACGGTCGGTCTCGTTATTGGTAACTACCATCCACATGGTGATAGCTCTGTTTACGAAGCCATGGTTCGGATGAGTCAGGACTGGAAGCTGCGCCGTGAATTAATTCAAATGCACGGAAATAACGGGAGTGTAGACGGCGATCCGCCGGCTGCTATGCGTTACACAGAAGCAAGATTGTCCTCAATCGCAGGTCAATTATTAAGCGACATTGACAAGCATACGGTTGATTTCGTACCGAACTTCGATGACACGGATGAGGAGCCGGTTGTTTTGCCGGCAAAATATCCGAACCTGCTGGTAAATGGTTCTACCGGAATTTCTGCAGGTTATGCTACCGAGATCCCTCCGCATAATCTCGGGGAAATTGTCGATGCGACCATCATGCGTATCGACAAGCCAAATTGTTCGGTTGAGGACTTAATGGAGGTTGTCAAAGGACCTGATTTCCCGACAGGCGGAATCATTCAAGGCGCTGACGGTATTAGGAAGGCCTATGAAACCGGCAAGGGAAAAATCGTTATCCGCAGTAAGACTGAGGTTGAAACTTTGCGCGGGGGTAGACAGCAAATTATCATCACGGAAATTCCGTTTGATGTCAATAAAGCTTCTCTTGTGAAGAAGATTGATGAGCTTCGGTTAGATCGCAAGCTCGAGGGTATATCTGAGGTACGTGATGAAACGGACCGGACAGGTCTTCGTATTGTGATTGAATTGAAGAAGGAAATTGATTCTGAAGTTATCCTTCAATACTTATTTAAGAATACTGATCTTCAGGTTACATATAACTTTAATATGGTCGCTATTTATAAGAAGCGCCCGCAATTAATGGGACTGCGCAGCATGCTGGATGCCTATATCGATCATAGGCGCGAGGTTGTTACGAGACGTTCTGAATTTGAGCTGAAGAAAGCACGTGAAAGAGAGCATATCGTTCAAGGTCTTATCAAGATGATTTCCATTCTTGATCGAGTCATTGCCACTATTCGTGCCTCTCATGACAAGATGGATGCCAAGAAGAATCTCGTGGCTGAATTTGGCTTCTCACAGGCTCAGGCAGAAGCGATTGTTTCCTTGCAATTATACCGTTTAACGAATACGGATATTACAGCGCTGGAAAATGAGGCGGCGGAGCTTCAGACGAAAATCGCCGAATTGACTTCCATTCTTGAAAGCGACAAGAAATTAATGTCTGTTATCAAGAAAGAATTAAAGGAAGTCAAGAAAGTCTATGCAGACGCTCGCCGCTCTCAAATCGAAGCGAAGATAGAAGACATTAAGATTAATCTTGAAGTTTTAATCCCGAGTGAAGATGTCATCGTCACGGTTACGAAGGAAGGATACATTAAACGGACAAGCCTTCGTTCCTATACGGCAAGCGGCGGGCAGGATTTCGGCATGAAGGACGGGGACCGCATCCTGCACAAAATGGATATCAACACGACGGATACCCTCCTGCTATTTACGAACAAGGGAAGCTATATTTACTGCCCGGTTCATCTTCTGCCGGATATCAGGTGGAAGGATGCCGGCCAGCATATTAGCAGCATTGTTCCAATGGATAAAGATGACTGCATCATTAAAGCCATCTCTGTCCGTGATTTTGAAAAACCAGGATACTTATTATTTGTCACCAAGAATGGTATGGTAAAGAAATCTGAGCTTGGTTTATATAAAGCAACCCGTTATTCAAAACCATTGGTTGCCTTAAATCTTAAGGGCGATGATTGCGTTGTGGATGTCCATCTTACTGACGGAACATATACAGTCTTCCTGGCGACATCACATGGCTATGGTCTCATGTTCAAAGAGGAGGATGTTCCTGTCATTGGTGCAAGAGCGGCGGGTGTGAAGGGCATCAATCTGAAAGACGATGATCATGTCGTCAGCGGAAAAGTATTCGCAGATGATAGTTCCTCTATGATTGCTCTTGTGACACATCGAGGGGCAGTCAAGAAAATGAAGCGCTCTGAATTTGAAGTCGGCTCCCGCGCAAAAAGAGGGGTAGTCATGCTTCGTGAGCTCAAGAAAAATCCTCATAGAGTTGTTGGCATTGAAATGCTTGATGACCTAGATCAGCTATATATTGAATCGGAAAAAGGCAAGATTGAAGAAATTGGCTCCTTCCAGCTTCGTCCGAGTGATCGTTATTCGAATGGTTCCTTCTTTATGGATGAAGCGGAAAACGGTCCAATTATCGACAATTGGATTGTCAAAGCAGAAACAACAGATGAAGCTCCCAACTAAACCTTTTAAGGAAGAGGCTGGGAAATAAGTTTTTCAACCAATGATCAACCCGAATGATTAGACGATAATGGAATGAATCTATCGTCTAATCATTCGGGTCTTTTTTGTTGTTTTCCATGTATATATTGATTATGGCTTTTGGCTATTCGTGACTAGCGGAATGGAACGGACTTGTCTTTCCAACTGCGATTGAATAGGAAAAATAAATGAGAATCATTCGTTTTTGAGGATCTTTTATTTCGTCTTTTCCAGCCTCTTTTTCTGTTCTTTTTGAACAATCAGCCCCGCATAAATAACGAATGGCAAGGAAACAGTAAGGGGAGGTATCAAGTGAATAAAGGAGCTGAAATGATGAAGGCCGTAAAATATCTCATTCTTTGCGCTGTTTTATTAGTCATAAATTCCCCCGTGCAGGTGAATGCTGCAAAGAAAAGCGGGGAGGTTAAACTGAAATCCTATTTGATTGATGTCACGGGAGATGGCCAGAAAGATCAGCTGACGTTATATGGAATCCCGTTTGGAGAGAGAACAAAGTATTATAAGGAATTCAAGCTGGTTCTAAATAATCAAAAGGGCAAAGCAGTTTATCAAATCCCTGGGGGATTCAGCCCGGAATTAATGTTAGCCGATGCAAATTCAGACAAAGTACTCGAGGTCATACTGGAGGTTCCGACAGGGGGAAGTGCAGGGGCCTGTGACTACTATGCCTTTAATGTTTATAATCAAGCAATTGAGGAACTGCCGCTGCCTGAGCCGCTTAATTTGAATGGATCGTTCAAAAATAACTATCGTGCGAGTTTCATCATCCCAGAAAATAATCAATCCTTTGTGCTGGACTTGAAAAAGCACAAACCAGTCTATGACAGGCTGGGGATGTATAAAAAAGGCAAATTAAATGAACCGCAGGAAACATTGATTGGAGAATTTTATTCCTTAGCGGTTAAGGATACGAACAAGGATGGGATTAATGAACTGGTTGCAAAGCAAACCATCTCAGGAGCCTCGATATCGGATATCATTGCAGAGGTAAGCTCAATCTGGGTATATCAAGAAGAAAACTGGATCTTAAAAAAGGTGGAAGTTGAGACAAAGTAATCACCAAAGCTGGGCTGATGACATAAGATGCCGCATAAGATCACTTTAATGGAGTGAGGGCCTTATGTCAGCTTTGACAAATCGCTTGACTGTTATATTTATCCCCCCTTATGTTACCGTAGGGCCAGTGGAGGGTCGTACGTATACACTGACCCATTCAGATGAAACAGGCGAGTTATTCCTAAGTGTTGGCGGCGGAATTGACTCCTCGAAAATCGACTGGAAGATGCGTGATGAAGTGATTGGGACCTGGCAGATCAGAGGAGGGCAATACTATCTGGTTTGTTCAGTCCATATTAGCGCAGGGGAATTCGATGAGAATAAAGCGCGTGCACGCTATTCAATCTTTAAAGAGGAGATGCCGCTTGCTTTGAAAGGAATCATCAATGGAGATAAAGGGTTATTTGGATACTATCCTTGGCTTTTGAATGCCCCTGTTCAAGTTGAGTTCTGCTCCATTTACCCTGAATTTAATCAAGTGATGTATTATGGATTGGCAAGGCATTATCAAGAAGGGTAGCTTAGGCTATCCTTTTATGTTTATGAAATTTACTTTACATAACATTATTATGTTACCACACATGCATAACGTCGCTTATGCTTGGGCAGCCTTTCTCAGCGAAGAAAATCAGGTGAGATTTATGTCTTCTGGCTGCTTGCTTTCTTCTTACTGTTGTAAAATAAAAGGGAGGAGAGCGATTTATTATGAAATTTCACTACGAGGTAAGGCTTGAGGACATCGTCCAATATTATATACATATGAGTCATACATCACCGCAGTTTAGATTTGTTGTAAAGGGGAGGCAGGTTCGCTTTTTCATCGTGCTCCTCCTGCTGGGAGCTGCAGGATTCTTTGTTTGGCCTCCCTCTAATTGGCTGATTTATTACGGGATCTGGATCATTCTATCTTTCCTTTTGTCTAAAGGTTATTCCTTTTTTATTTATCGCTGGATTGGCAGGAGGCTCCGAAAATTCCACGCGAAGGGGAAAAATGAGGGTGTTTACGGCGAGAAAAAGATAGAAATCAATCAAAATGGAATCACGGAGCAAACGGATGGAATGAAAGACATCATCTATCAATGGAGTGTGGTTAAAGAGGTTTACGTAACTTCTTTATATGTGTTTATTCATGTGAGTGAGTTTACAGCCATTATGATTCCAAGGAGAATCTTTGGAGACAAGGAAGCTTGGGAAAACTTCCAATCTGACCTTAAAGATTATCAAGGGAAGGAGAGGGGAGGCAGGTGAAGGAAATGAAGATCATTGCTCTATCAGACACACATATGCCGAGGATGGCAAAGTCCCTGCCAGGAAGGCTGGTCGAGGAGCTAAAGGATGCTGATTATATTTTGCATGCAGGTGATTGGCAGACGATGGATGTCTATGAGGAGCTAAAGAAATTTGCCCCAGTCGATGGCGTTTGCGGAAATGTGGATAGCGGAGAGCTGGTCGGAAAGTTTGGTCTTCAGAAAGTACGGACGTTTGAAGACTTTCGAATCGGAATCGTTCATGGTCATGGCAAAAAAGGAACAACCGAGCAGCGGGCACTGGCCGCATTCGCAGATGAGGAAGTAGACTTGATTCTATTCGGTCATTCCCATATTCCACTATTAAAAGAGGTCAATGGAATCCTTCTCCTTAATCCAGGTTCTCCTACGGATAAGAGATGGCAGGAGCACTATTCCTTCGCCATTATCCGCCTTGGAAGCGAGATGGCTGTTGAGCATGTTTTTTATTCAAGCAAGCTGTAAACCTTTGAAAATAGGAAGGTCGAAGCGGAGTAGACCATGGAGAATATTAGAGCCGTCATTAAAGGGAGTCAGACCCTAGCAGGACCATTTTTTGAATGTAAGGCCAATGAAGCCGGCGGATGTCCGTACATCCTTTTTTTAGAATGGTTTCAGTCAGCTGTTCAATATGGCATCTATGAGCCGCATGCGATGACATTATCGACCATCGATCAAGATGGATATCCTGATGCAAGGGTGTTAATCTTGAAGGACGTAGAGGAGGAAGGCTGATATTTTGCCTCTAATTCGTCGAGTAAAAAAGGACAGCAGATCAGGTACAATCCAAAGGGTTCCTTACCATTTTATTGGTCTGAAATAGGCCGGCAAGTAAGGATACGCGGGAGGATTGAAAGAATGGATGAGGCTATCAATAAGGCACACTTCTTGCATAGGGGAAAGACTGCAAGAGCCGTTGCATTGCTGGATAAACAAAGGGCGCCTCTGTATGATCCTCAGCTCCTTAAAGAACTTTTAACAGAAAAGGTAAAATGGCTGGAAGATAATCATGAGGCTATTTCTCCAACTTGGACTGTCTATTCTGGCTGGCTTAAACAGACCGTAAGCATATAAGGCTTACGTTTTATCGACAGAATCATAGCTGGTTGAAGAACCAGTTATCACCTTTAACAGATTTAGTAAACTAGCATTGAGTCTGAAAACCGATTCGATTGGAATCGGTTTTTCTCTTGTTCAAAAGTATATTATTACACCAATTATATATAATTTACAAATTTTCATCTTTTATTTAATTCATTGTTATATAGATATATCAGAAGAAACAGATAATAGATTGCCATTAATAAATATTTAGTGATACGCTTATGTTAAAGGTAAATGCAGGTAAAAGTTTTACCTGCACCAAATGAGGTGGTTTTAGGAATGGTGACAATTAAAGGGATTGCCAAGCATGTTGGTGTATCACCTGCAACCGTTTCAAGAGTGTTAAATCACGATCCATCCATCACGGTGAAGGAAGCAACAAGAGAGAAAATATTTCAGGCGGCAAAGGAGCTCGGTTATCGGACGGTTTATGAGCGCCGGGCGCTGGAACAAGAAATAACAGATAGTGAACAAGCAGAGGAAATCATCTTGATTGTGCTCGCCCTCAGTGTAGAGGAAGAGGTTAGAAATCCATTCTATTTATCTGTGCGAAAGGGAATTGAGCAGGAATTAACACGTTTGGGGAAGAAAAAGATGTATATGCTCCGTTATGAGGAGCATATGGATGTTCCTTTCCCTGTTAAAGGGGTTATCGTAATAGGTCCGGTTGCAGAAGAAGAGGCAGCTTATATGAGAAGACGGTTTGAACAGATTGTCTTTGTTAGCGGCTGTCCTGATCAAACGCGTTATGATTGTGTGGATATTGACCATGAGAGAGTCATAGAGTTTGCTGTTACTTCATTTATCACAGCAGGTTTAACCCGTATTGCCTATATGGGAAGCGACGGCTCTCATAAAAGGAGACAGTATTTTCAGGAGACGATGCAAAAGAAGGGACTGCTGGAGTCAAGGACCTATTTATGTGAGGACAGAATAGAGGCAGGATACGAGCAGATGAAGGGCATGATTGGATCTTCTCAGCTTCCGGAAGCGATATTTGCCGATGGAGACCTATTGGCTCTAGGAGTTGTACAAGCCTTGCAGGAAGAGAGGGTATCGGAAGTGTCTGTGTTATCTTTTCCTGGCCAGCATGAAGCTGCTTATTCCGAAAAACCATTAAGGGTTATTCAAATGCCTGCGGAGGAACTAGGGGAATGGGGGGCGCGATTGCTGATGGAGCGGCTTCGCGGAAAGCAGGGAAGTTCGGTCAGGATTTTACTGCCTGTTCATCACTCCGTTTAATTCGATAGTGGAATCAAAAGCTGCCACAGCGGGTAAATAGTATAGCCAAACAAAAAAACAAAAAGTGGGCGGTTCAAAATGAAGAAAAAAGGACGATACTCAAAAGCCATGCTTTGGAGCGTTGTCGCGGTTGGGCTGCTCGTTGCCGGGGGAGCAGGAATATATATGTACTTCAATCATATTAAGCCCCAGGAAGACCTGAAGGCCCAATTGGAGAAAGACCCTCCAACAGGTGTGACAGATGATCTTGCTGCCATGATTGCGGATACCCATGAGCAGTACAATAATCTTACCGGCTATGGCAATATTGATGGGTTGGACCAGGACAAAGCGATCACACTCTCTAAACGAGTGTTTAAGGAATCAGGAGAGGCACTTAAGAAAGGCATTGTCGACAAACAGCTTGAAGGCGATATGAAGACGATTCATCAGCTGGCGAAAGAAACATCGACCAATCCGGATAAGGAGCAGGTGCGGCTCCTGCATCGCTATTTTCATGATTTGGACATCGCGGTCAATCGGTATAAGGAAACCGATACAGTCTTCGGTGTAACAGAAACCATAGGGAAACCGGAATAATGCATGAAGGAAGTGCTGCAGACTATGGCTGCGGCACTTTTTTTGAATCTGGTGAGTTGATTAGGCTTACCGGCAGGGCCGATAGAGAATTTTCTCATGTGACTGCCCCATGGAAGACTGGGAGAATAAAGTTCCGGTCAGGAACCTGCAGCTTTTCGTAGGAAGCGAGAAATGCAGTCTTATCGTAAGATACCTCTTCAAATTGGATGCTGAATGGCTTTGTTGTAAAATCGATCACCGCATAAGGTGCTGCGGCCTTTTGGCTGCAGCCGAGAGAGCCGGGATTTACGTAACAGGCAAGGTCATTCTTAAAGTAATGCAGCGGGTGATGGTGCCCAAATAGGATGATATCTGCCGAAACATCGGCAAACAAAGAAACCATATTATCCATCGAAGGTTCTATAATCCCGCTGAATGGATCTTCGCCGATAGGGTCAAGCAATCGATCAGGTTTGATATGATAATGTGTCAAAAGCAATGTACAGCCATTGATTGTCTGTCTATGTGTCCTAGGCAACCCTTTGAGTAATGGGATGAACGATGGGTCAAGATGCTTGGCAATCCACTGATGGTGCAGCTTTGTTTCGGCATGGCTCTTAGGATATTCCGCTCCGGTTAGAAGGGCTAAAACAGCCTCATCATGATTGCCTGTCACCATTGAAACATCCGTTCTTGAGAATAAAAGTCGGAGAACTTCATTCGAATCAGGACCGATGCCAATCATGTCTCCTGCACAATAAATATGGTCAATATCCTTCTGCCCATCGATAGATTTAAGCACCGCTTTTAGTGCGGGAGCGTTTCCATGTACATCTGCAATGACGGCGGCTTTCATTAATCGTTTCTCCTTTTTCGCTATTTTTTCTGCTACCATTATACCTCATTGGATTTTAATCAAGACAAGAATCTGGCCACTGTTAAGTTATAAATCCGCCAATCCCCGTTTTCTGCTGAATGAAAAGCAAGCGCTTCCCTTCAAGCATATACTGCAAAAAGGAGGCTTGAGAACAATGTCTTTTTTGGGGATTTTATTTGTCGGCGGATTTATTGGCTGGTTTGCGGGCTTGTTAGCTGAAGAGGATATCCCAAATGTTCGGATTGGCAATTTCTTGGCTGGATTGATTGGCGCGTGGTTCGGAAATGGCGTAATGGGGGAATTCGGACCGGAAACGGGCGGATTTTTCATTCTTCCGTCGTTGATCGGAGCGGTTGCCACATGTATATTAGTGAGCTGGATTATGTCTGTAACAAATAGATCTTAGACAGGTATTCCCCTTTAGAGGGGATTTTTTTATATTTTTTTCATTCGTTCAAAGGGTGCTGTAGTCTGCAAAATATACATAAATTCGACATAAAATGACTTTGTGCCTATTTATTCATAGGTATAAAGTCATATGGTAAAAAATACTGCTTCTCCCTTATAATTATAAAATAAAAAATATTCAGACGATAGGGGTGTTAGTTTGGAAGAATTCATTAAGTTTCTAGCAAATGATGTTTTTTGGAGTACGCCGGTTATTTATATTTTATTAGGGGTCGGTCTCATTTTCTCTATTTTAACGAGATTTCTGCAGGTGAGGCATTTGAAGGATATGGTCAAGTTAATGTTTGAGGGCAAAAGCTCAAGCGCTGGGGTGTCCTCCTTTCAGGCGTTAGCCATTTCCCTTTCTGGGCGTGTCGGAACAGGGAATATCGCTGGGGTTGCCTCGGCCATTTATTATGGGGGGCCGGGAGCGGTATTCTGGATGTGGACGATTGCCTTCATTGGCGCCTCGAGTGCCTTTGTGGAATCAACGTTAGCTCAAATCTACAAGGTAAAGAAAGATGGCGTCTATCGCGGGGGGCCAGCTTATTATATTGAAAAAGGCATAGGCTGGAAATGGTTTGCTGTATTATTTGCCGGTGCAGCGATTATCGCTATGGCAATCTTAATGCCGGGTGTTCAATCAAATGCGATTGCAGGCAGCTTTAAGGAAGCCTTCAATATTCCTACATATATTACAGGTGGCGTGATTGTTCTTCTCTTGGGCTTTATCATTCTAGGGGGCATTAAGCGGATTGCCCAAACAGCCCAGCTCGTCGTTCCATTCATGGCTATCGGGTATATTCTCGTATCACTAATTGTTATTGCCTTTAATATCACGGAGGTTCCTGGGGTTATTTCTCTTATCGTCAGCAGTGCCTTCGGAGCGGATTCTGTCTTTGGCGGCCTATTAGGAAGCGCCATTGCATGGGGCGTTAAACGTGGCGTGTATTCCAATGAAGCAGGACAGGGTACAGGTGCCCACCCGGCTGCCGCTGCGGAAGTATCCCATCCAGCTAAACAAGGACTTGTCCAAGCGTTCTCCGTTTATATTGACACCTTATTTGTCTGCTCCGCGACAGCCTTTATGATTCTCTTCACGGGGATGTATAATGTCACGGCAGAGGATGAACAATCCTTGATTGTCAATAATCTTGGAGACACAGCTGAAATCAACGAGAGCCGTCCGTTCACACAGATGGCAGTCAGTGAGGTTCTGCCTGGATTCGGTTCCGGATTCGTAGCGATTGCTTTGTTCTTCTTCGCTTTCACGACGATCATGGCTTATTACTATATTGCAGAGACCAATATTGCCTACTTACTGAAGAAACGTAAAGGGGATGTACCAATCTTCCTGCTGAAGATTGTCATCCTGGCTGCTACCTTCTATGGGGCTGTCAAGACGGCGAACCTGGCATGGGCATTAGGAGATATCGGCCTTGGAATCATGGTGTGGCTGAATATCATCGCCATCGTGATCTTGGCGAAGCCGGCTTTAATCACGCTGAAGGATTATGAGCGCCAGAGGAAAGAAGGCAAGGATCCGGTCTTCAATCCAAAGGAGCTTGGCATCAAAAATGCTGATTATTGGGAGCAAGAGGATAAAGAAAAGAAAACGAATATATCCTGACGGTTTGGACCTGACTTTTCGTATGAAAAGTCAGGTTTGTTTTTTGTTGGTGTTTATAAGAAAATAGAGTGTGGTGATTTGTGGATAGGTTACCATGTTTTGTGCCTACTTTTTTTTTAACCAGATTGGTTTAATGGTAGTATCTGTGTGATTTTGCTTCAAAGATCAGAAGGAGGAAGGAATGAAAGACAAACGTTTTAAAATCGCCAACCGGGAAGCCATCATCGGCATCATCCTCGTGTTAATCAACTTTATATGGTGGTATGCCTTTGCCTATGGCATGGGCGGTGGCGATCCGAAATCTTATACATACATATTAGGCATGCCTGCCTGGTTCTTTTACAGCTGTGTCATCGGCTTTATCCTTATGGTTGTGCTGGTTACATGTGTCGTAAAATTTTTATTTAAGGAAGTATCATTTGATGATGAGGAAGGCGGGGAAGAAGAATGAATTGGGAAGTGATCCTGCCGCTCGCCATCTTTTTGGTCATTATCTTTATCATTGGTTTTTATGCGAATAGCCGTGTCAATCATAGCAATTCCTTTCTTCAGGAATACTTTCTTGGCGGCCGCCAGCTAGGAGGATTTGTACTCGCCATGACGATGATGGCGACATATGGAAGTGCTTCTAGCTTTATTGGAGGGCCGGGGGTTGCATACACGAGAGGACTTGGCTGGGTGCTTTTATCGATGGCCCAGCTGGCAGCAGGTTATTTTGTCCTCATGATCCTTGGAAAGAAATTTGCGATTATGGCGCGCAAGTACAAAGCCATTACGATGGTGGATTATTTGAAGGGGCGTTATAAGAGTGATGCTGTTGTCATTATTTCATCGCTTAGTATCATTATCTTCTTATTCGCTTCAATGACCTCTCAATGGGTGGGAGGTGCGCGCTTAATTGAGTCTCTTACTGGACTGCCTTACAGGACAGCGTTATTTATCTTTGCGGCATCGGTCCTTGTTTATGTGATTATCGGGGGCTTCCGAGCGGTTGCATTGACGGATACGGTACAAGGAATTGTCATGCTGGTAGGTACCATCATTTTGCTTGTTGCGACAATCATTGCCGGAGGCGGAATGGAAAATATCATGTCAGATCTCGTGGCAGAGAATCCGAATCTCGTCTCACCTTTTGGCGCTGATCAAGACCTGACACCTCTTTATGTATCCTCCTTCTGGATACTGGTCGGGGTAGGTGTTGTCGGTCTCCCGCAAATTAGTATGAGGGCTATGTCATATAAGGACTCAAAAGGCATGCATACAGCGATCATCATCGGTACGATTGTGATTGGTGCGGTCATGCTTGGCATGCATCTGATTGGTGTGCTCGCCCGGGCCGTTCTGCCAGGGATTGAGGTAGCCGATACAGTTATGCCGACGCTCGCGATGGATGTTCTGCCTGCCTTTGTGGCAGGAATTGTCCTTGCTGCTCCAATGGCAGCAATCATGTCGACAGTGGATTCCCTCCTTATCTTAGTGAGTGCGACTGTCGTGAAGGATTTGTATGTCAATTATATAAAACCAGATTCATCTGAGAAACAAATCAAGACCATTAGCTTTTTTGTGACAACCATTGTTGGTTTATCCGTTGTCCTTTTTGCTATGACGCCGCCCGATTTAATTATCTGGCTCAATCTTTTCGCTTTTGGCGGACTTGAATCGGTCTTCATCTGGCCGGTTGTCATGGGATTGTACTGGGAAAAGGGAAATAAATATGGCGCCATTGCTTCAATGATTGTCGGAATGGGATCATTTATTATCATTGATCAATACTATCCAACCCCCTTTGGCATGCATTCCGTTGTCCTGCCAATCGTCTTCTCCTTCTTGGTCTATGTGGCAGCAAGCTTATTGACTGCTCCAAGACAATCGGGGAGACCTTTACAGAATCAGTAAGGATCTTACATCAACAGAAACCGTCTTATCTTTATCGATAGGCGGTTTTATTTTTATTTGAGATAATGGATAGAAAGGAGAGGCTGCTATGGAGACAACGCTTATTATCCTTCGAGGAAATTCGGGGAGTGGAAAGACGACCATTGCGAAACATCTTCAAAAGCAATGGGGAGAGGGGACTTTGCTCGTATCACAGGATGTCATTCGACGAGATATGCTGAATGTGCGGGACAGAAAGAAAAATCTTTCGATTGAATTAATCCGTCAAATCACGAAATATGGGAAGGGCCAATGTGAATATGTCATTTTAGAGGGGATTTTGAGCAAGGAACGATATGGAGATATGCTCTGCGATTTGATTGACTATTATCAAGGAAAAGCCCTTATCTATTACTTTGATTTGCCATTTGAGGAAACAGTTAAGCGGCATCAAACCCGTTCAAAAAAGTTGGCATTTGGAGAAACCGAATTGAGGAAATGGTGGAATCCACATGATTATCTAGGCGATGAAAGGGAAAGAATCATTACGAAAGAAATGTCAGAGCTTGAGATTGTGAAAACAATCGTAGAAGACAGTTCAGTCATACCAACCAGATAGATTATTCAGCTTCCCTAAACTATGACAAATTTGAATAGTCGAATACCGTTGTATTCATTTATTTCATGTAAGAATAGAAAGTTTATTGTCGATATAGAAGGAAACGACAAGCCTGCTAAATAAATGCTATAATTAGGCTAGGAATATGGAAAGGGGAAACTCATTATGTTAAAGAAAATCGCTTCAGATGCATTAGGCTTGTCCGATGTTGGTACGATCATTTCAAAGGCGGATTATGACAAGACTGAAGCCGACGATTACGTCATGCATGAGGACGGGGAACAGATTTATTTTCTTATTAAAACGAAGGCGGATGAGTATTGCTTTACGAACTTAGCTGTTATTCATGTGGATGGGGACAGTGCCGTTTCATCGAAGAGAGTACTTAAGCGCTATCCATATGCCCAACACAAGATTTCGAATGTGATGCTTGAGACGGCAGGCAAGATTGACCTTGATGTTGAGATTAAATTTACGATTGGCAATATTCCGTTCGATATTGACGTGAAAAAGAGCCAAATAGAACAACTGAAAGATTTGTACAAGGCACTCGTTCGCATTTCAGAAATCAATTATGAAAACGAGCTTGCCCTTGGGTTCTCCAATCAAAGCTTAGATAGAGCGGTGCAATCCATTCAAAGCTCCCGTTCAGAGGAAGCCTCTGTATTCGAATCCTATAAAGGAATTACGGAGTTTACCTTTGAATGGCTGAAAACAAATAAAGAGAACTATTCTGTAAAAGACTTTGGCGAAGTATATGAGAAGTACATCAATAACTAAATCATAGACGATGCATAGTCAGAGAAACAAAAACTAGTCTTTCTGCAAAGACTAGTTTTATTTATAAATAAACAGCAATCACGGGACTGGAAAATAAGCACGGTAATGAGGAGGAGTTAAATGGAGGATAACCAAAAGAAAAAGCCGCAGCTTGGTCAGGGCATAACGGTTAAATGGCTGTCCTTGGTTCCAAAAAGGCTACGTTATTTATTGCTGTTTGCCGGATTGTTATTGTTGGTATATATGGCGAACAAAGGGATCTGGTTTTGAGGATAGGCCAGAGCGAATGGTAGCAAACCCTGATTTTTAGGTTTAATTTTAGTGAATAACAATATTTCCGATTCTATAAGTTTTCCGTTGAGGAGGCTCATCTAAAGCTGTAAAGTATGATAAAAAAGAGGAAAATGAAATTAAAAGAATGTTATACATATCAATTTATACTTCCCTATCAAGAGCTGATTGTTCAGCTCTTTTTTTCATGCGACATATAGGACAGGGCGGAAGAAAATGAAAGTCCTATTAATATTGAACATCGTATGGCAAAGAGGAAAAAAGAGGATATAAGCAGTTTTATTTGAGGTTAAATTTACAAATCTTCCAAGGGAACAATGTGAAGCCGGATAAGATGGAATAAGCGATAAAAAAAGTATGTGATTACTCACTTTTTTATTGAAAAGGGATTAACATAGACTTATAATAAATCCAGGTGAGTAAACACTCACTTTTTTGAAGGAGGGTCCGTATTATGAGTGAAACGAATACCATTCACGTTCAAAAAGTAACGAAAAGTTTCAGCAAAAAAGTGGTCGTAAAAGATGTCAACATCGATATAAAAGAGGGCAGTATTTATGGTTTTATCGGGCCTTCTGGAGCTGGTAAAACAACCCTAATCAAGATGATGGTTGGAATGGATACCCCAGATGAGGGTTCAATATATTTATTAGGTGAAAAAATGCCTAACTTGAATATCCTGCAGCAGGTCGGATATATGGCACAATCAGATGCTCTATATACGGCTCTTACCGGTAAGGAGAATCTTATGTTTTTTGCATCGCTCTTTAAATTAGACAAAATGGAAAAACAGAAGCGTATTGCCTATGTGGCAGAATTAGTCAACTTAACCGAAGATCTTAATAAAAGAGTGTCTGCCTACTCCGGAGGCATGAAGCGCCGGCTATCTCTTGCCATTGCTTTAATTCAAAATCCTCAAGTGTTGATATTGGATGAGCCTACTGTTGGAATAGATCCTGAATTAAGACTGAGTATCTGGAATGAGCTAGTACGATTGAAAAGGGAGGAAGGGAAAACCATCATTGTGACCACTCACGTAATGGATGAAGCAGAAAGATGTGACTGCATCGCAATGGTACGAGATGGGTCCATTATTGCTTCTGGAACCTCTCGTCAATTAAAAGAAAAATACAAGGTTAATAGTTTAGACGAGGCCTTTTTGCAAGCTGGGAGGCAATCAAAATGAGGATAGCAGCACTGGTTAAAAGAATATTAATACAAATCATCCGAGATAAGCGGACAATGGCGCTTTTATTTGTGGCTCCATTATTAGTTTTAACACTGATGAATTATGTCTTTGATGGTAAAACGATTGAACCTACATTGGGAATTGTGGATGGGGATCAACAACTAATCGAAAAAATGCGGGAGGCAGATATTGAGGTAAAAGAATATGACGAAGCATCTGACATAGACAAAATAATTTTAGAGGATAATTTAGATGGACTTTTACAAGCATCAGATGCCAAAGCAACCTTAACATTGCTAAATAACGATCCATCATTAACAAAAAGTTTAGAAATGAAGGTTAAGCAAATCTATGGCCAAGAAGTTCAAGCCCAAATGCTAGGACCAACCAAAGCACCAAGCAAAACAACAACACAGGATATAATCAAAACAGAGTATGTTTATGGAAGCAGCGATACGGAGATCTTTGATACGATTAACCCTGTTTTAGTTGGCTTTTTCGTCTTCTTCTTTGTCTTCTTAATTGCTGGAATTGGGCTGTTAAATGAAAGAACGACAGGTACGCTGGATCGATTATTGACAACTCCTATTCGAAGAGGGGAAGTAGTGGCCGCTTATCTCATCGGTTATGGTATTCTAGCCCTGATTCAAACGATTATTATTGTGTTGTTCTCAATAAATGTGTTAGATATGGTTTTGGTTGGTTCAATGTGGAATGTTATATTGATAAACGTCGTTATCGCCCTTGTCGCCTTGTCGCTTGGCATCCTGCTATCCTCCTTTGCGAGCTCTGAATTTCAAATGATTCAATTCATTCCGCTCGTCATCGTGCCGCAAGTATTCTTTTCAGGAATCTTCTCCATTGAGGCGATGGCTGATTGGTTACAAGTATTTGCGAGATTTATGCCGATGTATTATGCAGCGGACGCATTAAAAGGAGTCATGTATCAAGGATTAACATTAGCAGACATTAGTCATGACGTATATATCCTCTTGGCTTTTGCAGCAGTGTTTATCGTATTGAATTTGTTTGCTTTGAAAAAGTATCGTAAGCTATAATACGAAAGCGATATAGTCTTATGCAAAGATGGTGATTTCAATGAAACATAATAATCTACTGGATGAAATGGCTAAAATGCTTGAAAAATCCAATAAACAAACGGTTAAGCAACAGAAAATTATTGAAGTTGCTATTACATCTTTTGCGGAAAAAGGATATTCAAATACATCGACAGCTGAAATAGCGAAAAAAGCAGGCGTAGCTGAAGGGACAATCTTTAAACATTATGGCACGAAGGAAAATCTATTATTGTCGATAATGGTTCCATTTCTAAAAGATTTTTTCCCTTTGAAGGTAGATGAGCTTGTTGGACATCTCATGAATGATAAATGCACATTTGAAGAGTTTTTAAGAACTTTAATAACGGATCGCAGCGCATTTCTCGCTGAAAACAGAGAAATATTTCAAGTGTTCGTTAAGGAAATGTTTTATAAAGAAGAGCTTAGAAACGAATTACTTCCCTTTGCCGTAGAAGTTGGGTCAAATCATCTAACAAAAGTGATTGAACAATTTAAACAAAGGGATGAAATGAAAGACGTACCGAATGAAATCATTCAAAAAATGCTCATTACCGTCATAGGTGGAATGTTTGTCACAAATTTTGTTTTATTAAATAAACAATCCATAAGCGAAAATGAAATCGAACAAGTGATCACTTTCATTCTAGAGGGACTTGGAAAATCCTCTTGATAGGGTCATTATGGAGAAAAAGGACTGAGAATAAATATATTCTCAGTCCTTTGTTTGATTTTTTGATCGTTCCTTCACAGACAAATCTCTCCTGCTCTCTTTTATAAGCCTTTTCTGCAGGATGGGCGGGACTCTCGGTACGGAGAAGTAGGCAGGCTGAAGGGAGCTCTTGCCGAATGAGAGCTGGCGAAAGCAGCTTCCCCCACGGTTCGCCCGAGTCCATTCTGCCCCTACAAATGAAGCGCAAGATTAAAAAACATTAGAACAAATACTAAATGGATTTTGTATACAATCTGAAGCGGCTATTCTTAGCTGCTTTTCTTTTTAAAGGAATATGGAATTTTAATGATATATATCCATAAAGGAATAAGAAGCGGTGTGTATGAGGAGCACTGTCATGCTTTTGTAAAATTTGTCATACTCGACGGTCATTTCAACAAACAGATATGGATTTAAAAGGGTTTATCAGCTTCATAGAGAAGAATTTGATAAAAAGCATACATTCCCCTTGCCTGTTAGCAAAGAACCCATTTTGGTGTGTGAATGGGTTCCTACGGCTATGTTTTCATCTGTTTTCAGATATGGGTTTACGATTGAAATAATCTATTTTTAATCATCGCTTAACAATGCGTAAAGGAGATATTGATACAATTATGAGGTAGATGAAAAGGGGGATGTTTAATGGAAACGATCCATACTTATGATGACTTATTAATGATGCTGGATCAGTTATTAAAAGAGAATGCCCGCTTTAATTGGGATGATTTTTATTCCAATCGTGATCGAGAGATTCCTTTTTTTCCAAACCATCCGGATGAAAACCTAGTTAAATACTTCAGGAATAAGTGGTTTCAGTCAGGAATGAGAGTGCTTGAATTGGGCTGCGGCCCAGGAAGAAACGCTATTTATTTTGCTGAAAATGGATGTTCAGTTGATGCCGTAGACCTATCAGAAGAGGCATTGAATTGGGGCAGGGAAAGGGTGAAGGAAAATAATTTGCCCGTAACTTTTATCAAGAAAAACCTTTTTGAATTGGACATCGAGGAAGGCTCATATGATATTGTTTATGATTCGGGGTGCTTCCATCATATAGCACCGCACCGCAGAATGAGCTATTTACATTTAGTGAGAAGGGCTTTAAAGCCTAATGGCTTTTATGGATTAACTTGTTTTACTGTGGGAGGAAAGTATGGAGGGGCGGATTTGACAGATTGGGATGTATACAGAATACGCAGTCTTAATGGCGGGCTCGGATTTACCGAGGATAAACTTCGAGCAATCTTTCATGATTTTAAAAAGATTGAGATAAGGAAGATGGAGTCAACAAATCAAAATGATGTCATGGCGATTGAAGGGTTATTGACAGCTTTATTTCGCTTGGAGTATTAGTGAATCCCTTTATAATGGTGAAAAATAAACTGTGCCGCTTTCCTTCTGAAGGTAATACCTATCCTTATATTCCATACCAGCTGCCTGATTGACAGCTGGTATGATGAAATATTCAAGATGTCGGTATCATTTCATCTGATCAATCATAATGCGTTGTGACTTGTTATGATGAATTTACCTAGATCGTTCATCACTTCCAAAGTGAGTCATTGTTGATTTATGTATGTAACACTAAATGTTCAGTTGAAGCAGGCATCTTTAATAGTCCCTCCTGTAGAAATGCTGGATACACGGTTAAAGAGGAAAGCTCCTCAAGCGGTACCCATTGATAGATCAGCCGTTCACCCTCAAGTCCGAAAAAGGGACCATGCTTTAGAATAGAGGATCCTTTTCGCGTGACGGAATAATAAAGGCCTATCTCATGAAAGGGGGCATTTTTGTATTCAAAGAAATTCTCTGTAAACGATACCAGTTGATCAACTTCAGCGTCGGCTCCGAGCTCCTCCTTCAATTCTCTTTTCAAGGATGTCATGGAATCCTCTCCAATCTTGACTCTTCCTCCTGGCAATGCCCAATAGTTATCGTCAGCTTGCCGGTGTAATAGTATATGCCCATCCTCAATCCAAACAGCGGCGGTTCGGTAGTTAAAGACAGCTGATTTTGTTTGAAATACGGCATCCATCCTAAAAAGCCTCCTCTATGTATGTATAATCATTCCAATGTTAAAAGTTTATCGTTATTTTTTCCTTGTCAAGGTTTTCCATTGAGGATGAAAGGGAATCACCATACATATACCCGGTGGATAATTCAAAAGGGTATGGGAGAAACGAATGAAGCTAGTGTACAACTATTTTATCCGAAAGAAAAGGAGAGAATAAACATGGCAAAAATCGTTTACGGAAAATATGATACGCAGGAAGAAGCTTTACAGGCAGTGAATGCTCTTAAGTATAAAGGAGCGGATGGATCTGATATTACCATCTTGGCAGATAAGGCTGACCGCCTTCGCTTTACGAAGGAAGCACCGAATAGTGATGTGGATACCGAAGCAGCTACTGGTGAATCCTTTATGGACAAGATTGCCAGCTTTTTCTCGGTAGATTCAACTGAACGAATTGAGGACAGGTTAATGGCGAAAGGGATTCAAGGTGTAGAGGCAGAGCGCCTTGCGGAAGATGTTGATAATGGCAAGATCCTTATCCTTGTGGATGAAGGGGCTGCAGGCATGATGGAGACAGGTCTGAATGACCAAACGACTCATAATAGCGGCTTATATGCCAATCGAAATGAAGAGAAAGCACGTGAAGAGGAGCGAAAAAGTCAAACAGTCGGGAATATGAGCCGGGCTGATGATCTTTCCGTGACGGCTGATACACGTTTAGATGATTCTAATTTACATGAAAAAGACGATTTGGATAAGAAGAGAACCTATCCAAAAAATCGAATTGACACAGATAATCTATAATAGGTAATTCGCAAAACCCTCGCTGAAAAAATCAGGCGGGGGTTTTGCATGGAGTACATGCCCACACAGACAAAAGCCCCGGTTTCTAGATCATCTAGCAAACCGGGACTTCTATCGTTTGTTAAGCTTCTACTGTGTCAGAGGAAGAAGCATTCTTTTTTTCTTTCTTTCGTTCTTGCTGGTCAATCATCACGGCGCATGCTGCATCACCGGTAATATTGACAGAGGTTCTTGCCATATCAAGCAAACGGTCAATCCCAAGTATCAAGCCGATTCCTTCGACAGGGAGGTTAACCGATGTCAAAACCATCGCAAGCATGATCAGTCCGACACCAGGCACGCCGGCCGTTCCGATACTCGCTAATACAGCCGTAATGACGACGGTAATAAGCGCTGTAAAGGTAAGGTTCACATCATACACTTGTGCAATAAAGATGGTCGCAACCCCTTGCATGATAGCCGTTCCGTCCATATTAATCGTGGCACCTAAAGGCTGAACGAAGCTTGAAATCTCTTTCCTGACTCCAAGATTATCCTGAGCCGTTTCCATTGATACAGGAAGAGTGGCGTTACTGCTGGAGGTACTGAATCCTAATGTCATTGCCGGTGCGAAGCCTTTAAAGAACCAAAGAGGGTTTTTCTTGGCAACAAATAGAATCGTGCCGCCGTAGACAACGATTGTATGAATAACAAGAGCAATCACAACGACAATCATATAAAGACCCATGGCTTTCATTGCACTGTAGCCTTGGCTTCCGACTGCAGTGGCAATCAGACCAAAAGTTCCATATGGCGCCAATTTCATTACCCATGTGACGAGGAACATGACGACATCGTTTCCTTGTTCAATCAGCTTAACAATGCCTTCCGTTTTCTTGCCTAAGGCTGTCAAAGCGAATCCAATCAAGGCGGCGAAGAAGATGATTTGAAGCATATCTCCGTTAACCATGGCTTGAAACGGGTTGCTTGGAATAATTCCGAGCAGGGTCTCTGCGATAGATGGGGCTTCTTCTGCTGAGAACTCAGCTTTAGAAGTATCGAATTCTCCTTTCGTTCCTGGTGAGATGACGGTAGCCAGCATCATCGCAAGCATGATGGCCATGGCTGTTGTAATCAAGAAATACGTAACCGTCTTAAGACCGATGGAGCCAAGCTTTTTGGGATCTCCTAAACCGGCTACACCTAAAATGATGGAAAAGAGAACGATTGGAACGACGAGTAATTTAATTAGATTGATGAAGATAGTCCCGAGTGGGCTGAAAAGATACATATCAAGTTGTGTAAATAAGGAAGGGGAGTAAATATTTAGGATGAGACCAACGGCAGCACCCAGTACCAAGCCAATAATAATTTTTTTTGTTAAGTTCATTTGTAACCTCCTAAAATTGATGTCGATTCCTAGAATAATAGCTTTGAGGGGTCAGCCATTTAGGAAAGAACTCTACCATTAAAAGGGGGATAATGATAGTTATTGCTATCTTACCATAAAGTAGGCTGTTGTTTCATATATTAACACTCGAGGATAAAAATGGCTATATGAATATATGACTATTCACATCTACCCATTTTATGGGAGAAGCTAACGCGAAGAGATTATTTTCAAGTGAAAAACTGCAGTAAAAAGAAACACTCCACCGGAAAGTGTATTTCCGGATGGAGTGAATGTTTTGATGCCTTATTTACTATGAGGCAGCTGCTGTTTTTTTAGCGCTTCTTCAATGCCTTGATAATACTGCTTGCTGTAGAAGTTTGCTACAGCCTCTGTCCAAGTACCGCTGCGGCTGCCTTTGGAACGCTCTTCTAAATAGGCGCGATAGGTAGTGTTGTAATTCTCTAGGGCAGGCAATAGATCCTGCTGATACTGTTCTTCATGAACGACAGCCTCTTCTGGGAGACGCGGTTTAAGACCCGGGTCTTCGGCAGGGTGGCCGATGCACAGCCCTGCTACCGGAAGGACATAAGGGGGCAGATTTAACTCCTCGATGACCTCCTCAAGGTTCCGTCTAATACCGCCGATGGCAACCGTGCCTAAACCAAAGGATTCCGAGGCCGTAACGGCAGTACCTAAGGCAATGCCGACATCTGTTGCCCCGACAAGCAATGTATCGATGTTATTGCTTATTTCAAAGGGGGTTCCTTCCATTTGGCTCGCTAAATAGGCCCGGTAGAAATCGAGACAGAAGACAAGAAATACTGGTGCTTCTTCAACATATTTCTGGTTTCCACATAACATGGCGAGCTTCTGTTTGCGCTCAGGTTCTTTAACGGCAATGATAGAAACCTGCTGACCGTTAATCCAGCTAGGTGCCGCTTGAACACATTGGATGATATGTTCTAGCTGACTTTCATCCACTTGCTTGTCTAGATAGGAACGGTAAGAACGATGTGCCTGCATTGTGCGTATAACCTCATTCATGTTAAATCCTCCTTATGATGTTATCTAGCTAATTATTATATTACAAAAAAGAATATCCATTGTACAAATCGTCTTGCATGACGTATGTAAGGGTTTTTTTATATACCTAGTATGATGGTTCGATGGTTCTATGTGCAAACATTGTGTTTAATAGCGTCGAAATTTATTGATTAATCAGACATTAAACTTGTATTCTGGTGGTAAATGGAAGTTAAGGCGATTTGTACTAAGTTACCGAAACAATCAACGCAAGGAGTGGTGAACGTGACGTATACATTTTCTCCTTTAGGAGACAAGGCTGTCATGATTAAATGCGGCTCTGCAATAGGTCAGCAAGAATATGAAAAGGTCATGAAGGCTTCCAGGCGGCTTGAACAAGTCGAGGAGGATTGGCTGATTGAAATCGTTCCAAGCTTTGCCTCAATCGCCGTTTTCTATGACCCTGTTCAATTAGACTGGCTCCATAAGGATGGTCAATCTCCTTATGAAACAGCCAGGATGAGGCTTGAAGAAATCCTATCTGACAGACAAGGAACAGAAAGTAAAAAAGAGAGGTTCATGGAGATTCCAGTTTGTTACGGAGGGGAGCTCGGGCCGGACCTTGCTTATGTAGCACACTATCACAAACTATCTGAGGAAGAGGTTATTGAACTGCATGCGAGCGGAGAGTATGTCGTCTATATGCTTGGATTTGCTCCTGGCTTTCCCTATATGGGCGGCATGAAAAAAGAAATCGCAACACCACGCAAAGAAACTCCTAGGCTTAAGATTCCTTCAAGGAGTGTCGGAATAGCCGGTGAGCAGACAGGGATTTATCCGATTGAATCCCCTGGCGGCTGGCAATTAATCGGCAGAACCCCTTATTCTCTTTTTCTCCCTGATAAAGAACCTCCTGCCTTGCTGCAAGCAGGCGACCAAATCAAATTTAACCCCATTAGCTATGAAGAATATCTTTCGTTGGGAGGGGAGCATTCTTGATTATTGAAAAGCCGGGATTATTAACGACGATTCAAGATTTAGGCAGGACTGGCTACAAACAGTATGGGATTATTGCGAGTGGAGCGATGGATCAGACTGCACACCGGATAGCCAATATGCTAGTGCTCAATCCAGAGGAAACAGAAACAGTCGAAATTACGATGGGCGGGCCTGTTATACGCTTTCAGGAAAAGGCAGTCATCGCAATGACTGGCGGTCATTTCTCTCCTGCTGTTAATGGACAGCCGGTTAAGATGTATCGTCCGTTATTGGTGGATGATGGGGATGTACTGTCGTTCGGTCATCCAAAAAACGGGCTGAGATGTTATTTAGCGGTCCATGGCGGATTTTCCATTGAACATGTCATGCATAGCAAGTCCACTTACCTAAGGGCCGGAATTGGGGGCTATAAAGGAAGAGCACTTGAAAAAGGGGACGAAATCCAGCTTAAGGCTGCCAAACCAATCAGATGGACTGGACCAATGAAGTGGTCAGCAGAGTCATTCCGCCTGCATGATGGCGGGACAAGGAAGAATGTTCGGGTCCTTCCTGGTCTCGATTATGATGCCTTTACAGAGGAAAGCAGGGCTGCCTTAATCAAAAAGGAATTCATCGTAAAGCCTGAATCCGATCGCATGGGATACCGGCTTGAAGGGGAGCGTTTAAGCTTGAAAAAGCAAACTGAATTCATCTCAGAGGCCGTATCATTTGGGACGATTCAAGTTCCGGCAGACGGACAGCCGATTATTCTAATGGCTGACAGCCAGACGCTTGGCGGTTATGCGAAGATTGCTCAAGTGGCAACGGTCGATCAGGCGGTTGTCGCCCAAGCAAAGCCAGGAGATCGATTGACCTTCGAGATGATTAGTCTAAAGGAGGCACAGCGACTGTTGCTTGAACAGGAGCGGGAGCTGAAAATTCTAAAGAGGGCCATACAGATGAAGTACTCATAAGGGGGATTTAATGTGTACGTGATTGACATTAATTGTGATATGGGAGAAAGCTTCGGAAATTATCAAATGGGATCAGATGAAGCCATATTAGGATATATTACGTCTGCCAATATTGCTTGCGGCTTTCATGCGGGAGATCCGGCCACGATGAAGAAAACCGTTCGTCTGGCATTAGAGAGGAATGTTGGAATCGGCGCTCATCCGGGTTTTCAAGACCTAGTCGGGTTTGGAAGAAGGGAAATGCAGGTCAGTCCGGAGGAGGTGTATGACCTCGTCATCTATCAGATTGGCGCCTTGAATGCATTTGTCCGCTCAGAGGGCGGGACGCTTCAGCATGTTAAGCCGCATGGGGCATTGTTTAATATGGCCGCTATTGACGCGAAGCTTTCAGAGGCGATTGCTGAAGCGGTGTATAAGGTTGACCCTGAGCTGATTTTATTTGGGTTATCAGGAAGTGAACTGGTTAAAGAGGGTGCGAAAATCGGTCTTCGGACAGCAAGTGAAGTGTTCTCAGACCGCACCTATCAGCAGGATGGGTCGTTGACTTCTAGAAGGACGTTTGGCTCGGTCATCGAAAACTCGGATGAGGCGATTGCTCAAGTTGTCCGAATGGTGAAGGAAAAAAAGGTCCAAACCAGGCAGGGAGCAGATATTGAGATCATCGCCCAAACGGTTTGCATCCATGGAGATGGAACAAGCGCACTGCGATTTGCGGAGCAAATTAATCAAGCATTGCGAAAAGAGAATATTGAGATTAAGAGAATAGCAGAATTTATCTAATAACGAGCCTAAAGATACTCAGGGGGGTGAGGAATGAATGGAAAAGAAGGAATCACGCTTAAGTATCTTGCTTGGAGCAGCTTTCTTAATGGCCACGTCTGCGATTGGACCAGGCTTTCTTACACAAACAACCGTGTTCACGGAAACCTTGCTAGCAAGCATGGGATTTGTCATCCTTGTTTCTATTATCATTGACCTTGGGGCTCAGGTGAATATATGGCGGATTATTGCCGTATCCAAGAAGCGGGCGCAGGACATAGCGAATGAATTGCTTCCTGGATTAGGTTATTTCCTTGCAGCCATGATTGTTTTGGGCGGCTTGGCATTTAATATCGGCAATATAGCTGGTGCAGGACTTGGTTTACATGTCATCGTTGGTGTTGACCCCCGTTTAGGGGCCGTGTTAAGCGGTTTCGTTGCAGTGGGCATCTTTTTCATTAAGGAAGCGGGCAAAGCAATGGACCGCTTTGCGCAAATCATGGGGTTTGTCATGATTTTCTTAACGCTATATGTGATGTTTACTGCCTCTCCTCCTGTCGGTGAAGCAGCTGCGAGGACCTTCATGCCGGAGGAAATCGATTTATTGGCGATCGTTACCCTTGTGGGCGGAACAGTTGGCGGGTATATCACATTCGCTGGCGGACACCGCTTGATTGATGCAGGGGTGTCGGGAAAGGAACATGTATCAGAAGTGACAAAAGGAGCGGTCAGTGAGATTGGACTCGCCTCTATTATGCGAATCTTTCTATTTCTTTCCGTACTGGGGGTCGTCTCACAAGGATTGGTGTTAGACGCGGAAAATCCCGCCGCTTCCGTCTTCCATCATGCTGCAGGAGATATTGGCTACAAGATATTCGGGATTATTATGTGGGCGGCAGCTGTGACAAGTGTCATAGGAGCGGCCTATACATCTGTTTCCTTCATTAAGACATTCAGCAGCACTGTATCGCGGAATCAGAATTGGGTTACAATCAGCTTCATTGTCATTTCAACAGGTGTATTCGCTTTAATTGGACAGCCTGTAAAAGTATTAGTCCTTGCCGGGGCACTGAATGGGTTAATTCTGCCGATTGCTCTTGGGGTTATGCTGATTGCCAGCTATCAAAAAAGGATTGTTGGTGATTATCAGCAGCCGATATGGATGACTTTTTTAGGTGGTATAGTTGTGGCGGCTATGTCGGTCATGGGCATTTATACCTTAATAAAGGAGCTTCCTAGATTATTTGTTTAGTTAAGGAGATAGCTATATTACTATTGAAGGGGATAAAAATATGGTACGATACACAGGAAGAGGGAAAAACGACAAAGTTTTACAAAATACTGTATATTTCTTTTCCTGATAACATCTTAGGTGAAATCATCCTTTATAGAAAGGGGGATGCAAATGGATTGGATTGCATTTTTCGCATCAATTGTCATCCCGGTGTTAACTGTTTTACTGCTTGCCCTATGGGCTTCCAATCATCGTGAAGATCCTGCAAAAAAAATCATTTTTGCCGTTGTGATTTTGCAGATACTCTTCATAACTGGATTTGTCGTTGTATTTACAGCCAAAATGATTACTTGGCTGGCCATCGCCTCAATCATTTTGATCATTTTCGGTGCATTGACGTATAAATCATTGAGGAATGAGAAATCCATTGCTGGTGTTTTGCTGATGCAAGGGATTTTGGTGCTGCTATTACTCGTTGCTTGATAAAGGCTCAGATTAGTAGCATGAAGGTAGATTTTGAAACAATTGAAGTAAGCTAACCTAAAGTCTCCTGATCGGGAGGCTTTTTTAGATTCTATTGATTGGCGTGTTTCAGCTAAAGGCTTATCGACTGGTATATAGGAGCAGATTGTACGGGGAATTTCATTATGCTAAGATTATATTGTCTGAATATTTTTATATTGTCCGTTTGCTTGTAAGAGATTTAGTGCAAGGATGAAGATGGTGAATAAAGCGAGAAAGATGACATATAGGGAAACCAGGATTTTGGATGTTTCATGTTTTGATTCATTCCAATAGTCATGTGAACAAGGTTTTTCCTATAAAATGATGTAATGACTGATGAAGCATATGGGGAGGTCAATCATGAGGAGAGTGCGAAAAGCCATCATACCAGCAGCTGGCTTGGGAACCCGTTTCTTACCGGCCACAAAGGCAATGCCAAAGGAAATGCTGCCGATTGTCGATAAACCAACGATTCAATATATCGTAGAGGAAGCAATCTGCTCAGGTATTGAGGATATCATTATCGTTACGGGTAAAGGAAAACGGGCTATTGAAGATCATTTTGACAATGCCTTCGAGCTTGAAGCCAATCTTGAGGAAAAGCAAAAGTATGAATTGCTTGAGAAGGTTCAAGCACCGTCAAAGGTAGACATTTATTATATTCGTCAGAAGGAGCCGAAAGGATTAGGCCATGCCATTTGGTGTGCCCGGAAATTTATTGGGGATGAACCATTTGCCGTCTTACTCGGAGATGATGTAGTCGTTGCTGAGACTCCGTGCTTGAAGCAATTAATTAATCAATATGACCAAACTCTATCCTCCATTATCGGTGTTCAGCATGTCCCGAATTCAGAGACACATCGGTATGGAATCATAGACCCAGGTAAGCAAAGAGGAAACAGGCTATACGAGGTGAATGATTTTATTGAAAAACCAGCCTCGGGCAAGGCACCTTCCAATCTTGCTATCCTAGGCCGATACATATTGATGCCAGAGATCTTCATGTTTCTTGAGAATCAGAAGCCTGGAGCGGGCGGTGAAATTCAATTGACCGATGCGATTCAAAAGCTGAATGAAATCCAGCGTGTATTTGCCTATGATTTTGAAGGAACGCGTTATGATGTCGGGGATAAAATCGGCTTTATTAAGACAACGATTGATTTTGCCTTGAGGAATCCATCATTACGTGGTGATGTTTTGGACTTTATGAAAGAAAAGATTAAATCTTTTGAAGACAAGGAATGATTTAGATGAATCGTTAATCAAATATATTTGACTAAAAAGGTGGTTCAAGAGAGGAAGAATCACCTTTTTACATGCTAAAACAAGGCGTGAATGATTTTTTTATTTGACAATTATCTCGAATTTGAGATAATAAATCCAATAAAAGATTTGATTCAAAGGGAGTTGGCAGGCATGTTTAAAACAATGGGTATCCATCATATTTCTGCTATCGTAGGAAACGTTCAAGAAAATCTTGATTTTTACGGTAGTGTTCTTGGTATGCGGCTAGTGAAAAAAACGGTTAACTTCGATGACCCAGGTACGTATCATCTTTATTTTGGCAATGATCAAGGATCACCAGGGACGGTTATGACCTTCTTTCCTTGGAACAAAGGATTTAAGGGCCGCATTGGCACAGGACAGGTCAGCGTGACAAGCTTTGCGATTCCTAAAGGGGCCATGCCATTCTGGGAGGAGAGATTTCAACGATATCATGTCAAATCCAGGAAGCATGCACGTTTTGGAGAGACTTATCTAGCCTTTCGGGATCCACACGGTCTTCAATTGGAATTGGTCGAGCGCGCAGAAGGGGAGCAGTCTATTTGGCATTTCAATGGCGTGGGGCCAGATACAGGAATAAAGGGCTTTGCAGGTGCCATTCTTTTATCAAGTTCTCCAAGTCATACGATGGGGCTGCTTAGGAACGGATTGGGCTTTGAGGTTGTCGGCAAGGAAGGGCATTATGTCCGCTACCGCAGTGAAGCAGAGTATGGAAATACGGTTGATGTGGATGTGTCAGAGCATGAGCGCGGGAGGATGGGAACAGGAACCGTTCATCATATTGCCTGGAGAGCAATGGATAATGAGGACCAATTAAAGGCTCGTGAATCCATTATCAGCAAAGGCTTTGCGGTGACTCCCATCAAGGATCGGAAATATTTCAAGGCTGTTTATTTCCGTGAGCATGGGGACATTCTTTTCGAGATTGCAACCGATTCGCCAGGATTCCTGATTGATGAAGATATACAGCATCTTGGAGAGTCATTGATGCTTCCAGAGGAATATGACCCCAGAAGATTAGAGATTGAAGGCAACTTAATGGAGATTCGCTTAAGAGAAATGAATTGATGCTTGTAAAAGGGAAAAAAAGGGTAGATAAATAGGAAGGCAATGGATACACAACCGTATTAAACGGTGGAAAGGAGAAGGAGTCATATGCCTATCAAATTGGCCATTATCTATTACAGCGTGGGCGGAACGAATTATCAGCTTGCCAAATGGGCAGAGGAAGCCGGAATAGAGGCTGGTGCTGAGGTGAAAGTCATGAAGGTGCCTGAGCTTGCTCCGCAGTCGGTCATTGAGGCAAATCAGGAGTGGAAAGCCTTTATCGAATCGACAAAAGAAGTGCCTGAGGTTGCTCTTGATGATTTGGAATGGGCCGATGCCATCATCTTCAGTGTACCGACCCGGTTTGGCAATATGCCATCCCAGATGAAGCAATTCCTTGATACGACAGGAGGGCTTTGGTTTAATGGAAAACTGGTCAATAAGGTGGTCAGTGCCATGTCATCTGCTCAAAACCCTCATGGCGGTCAGGAGGCGACCATCCTATCCTTGTACACTACGATGTATCATTGGGGTGCGATCGTAGCAACACCGGGATATGCCGATCCTTCTACCTTCAAAGCAGGAGGAAATCCGTATGGTACAAGCGTAACGGTCGGACAGGATGGAAAAATGATTGAGGATGTTCGAGAGGCTGTGAAATATCAAGCCAAACGTACCATCACTGTTGCTGAATGGGTGAAAAAAGGAAATGAATAAACGAACGAAAAAGAGCCTATTTGATTGGGCTCTTTTTTCCTGTTTCATCCTCTTTTCTTGGCAAGCTCGCTGTACACATCACCTAGATTTTTATATCCCTCATCGATAGCCTTCTGCAAATAATAAGCCCATATAGACCCTGTCATGAGGGCATCTCCAAGGGCATGATGCCGGTTCTTTATCTCAATCCCGCATTCCTCGCATAGTTGATCCAATGTACGTATTGTTTGCGGTCCTGGGGTCAACAGATTGGTCAGAAAGGAGGTGTCAATCATTCGATGCTGAAACCTTTTTTTCATGAGATTCCAAGTGATCTTTCGCATAAACGCCATTTCATGCTTGGAATGGTGGGCAATCAAAATCCTCGATGAAATAAATTGAAAGAATTGCATTAAAACCTCGTGAGCTTCAGGAGCATCCTGCAGCTGCTCATCGGTAATATTGGTTAAAGCACGGATTTCAGTGGAAAGGATGCCATCATTCTTGATTAAGGAATAAAAGGTGTCCTCCTCGCAAAAAGCTGCGCCTTTCATTTTTACAGCACCGATGGATAGGATTTGATCTCCTTTATCCGGATGAAACCCGGTTGTTTCGATATCAAAGACGACGACTTCTAAATCCTTTAGAGGACAGGATAGATCATCCTTTTGACGAACCTCCTTTTCAAGCTGCCGAAGGAAGGAGATGCTTTGTGCGGATGGCTGTCCTTGCATGCCGGCCAAGACATTTGAGCTGATCTTTCCGCCCATCCCTCGGAAGAATTGAATAAAATCATTCATCCCCATCGTACTCCTTCCTTTCTGCAAATTTGCGTACATATTCATTCAACAGTTGTCCATCCTTAATGAGTTCCTTTAATTCTTTCCTTTCTGCCTTCGTTAAGCGGTCAATAAATAGATAATGGCCAGATTCATAATCTTTGTGATTCCCAAATTGAATACGGTAATCCTGCAGTCTGATAAATTGCTCGCTGATAGACTTCTTTCTTCCCTCAGATAGGATGGAGGAGGGGAGTGTCTTTAGACGCATTGCAGTGGAGGTTTCCATAAGATTTTCTGATATGGCCAGAATGCGTCCAGCATTAATATAAGGGAATAACCCTGTTTCCTTAATATTTAAAAGACCGGAATAGGCCCCATGTGTCTCGACAAGGAATTGGCCGAGCATATTGACGGCTTTTTTGACATGCATCGTGTTTTCCATCATCCGGCTGATTAACCTTTTATGATGAATAAAGTGGTATGCGGCTGATTTGACATCCATAAGGTAGGCATCTTCCCCAATGAGGCACCGCCCATCGAGAAAGGTTAAAAGATGACGAATAGATTCCCATGATTGATCATTTGTCCATTCTTCCGCCTGTTCCATCCATTCTTTCCTCGAGCGGCACCAAAAAGGATTGCTTGCCATGACCTTGCCGTCACATAGCTTATAGCCGGTTACCGCCAGTCCAGCTGAAATTTCCTCACCCAGAGAAACGAAGTACAGCTTTGTCTCATCGGAAGAGCTATCATAAATGATGCCGTGGTCTTGGTCGCTCCAAACACCTTGTTCCTTCCGACCCGCACTCCCCATCAAAAAGAAGCAAAAGGGTGAGGGAGGGGGACCATAGATAGAGGAATGAAGCTCCATTGATTTATGAATCGTACGCAGTATGATATCGTCATGGCGTTCATTTAATACAGCAGAAGTGAGGGGAAGCTCCCCTATTCGTTGATCCCGGTAGCTGCGTATATCTAAATAATGATTGGTAACAGCGGACATAGAACCCTCCTTAACAGGCATAACCCCTTGGATGAGAACTCAAATCCAAGGGGGATGCGAAAGTCAGCATTGGAAAGCTGCTATAGGATACTCGTTGTTTGTCTAGACAATAGAGGTTGATTTCTCAGATGGTGTGATGACGGTGTCTGATTTAAGCTGTTCCGGGTATCCATAAACCCCGTGTTCGCTTATATCAAGACCCATGATTTCTTCTTCTTCTGTCACACGAAGGCCTCCCATGACAGATTTCATGATGTATAACAGAATGTAGGAGACGATGAAGGCGAAAGCGCCGCAAACAGCTACACCTAATGCTTGAACGCCTAATTGTTCGAAACCGCCGCCGTAGAACAATCCCGGCTTTCCGACAGAAGCTAGTTCAGTTGTAGCGAAGAAACCAGTGGATAAGGTACCCCAGATTCCGGCTGCTCCGTGAACGGAAAGGGCATAAATCGGATCATCAATCTTACGGGCTTCAAAGAAACGAATGCTGTAGAATACGAGAATACCAGCGACAAATCCGATGACAAGAGCACCCCATGTATCAACGAATGCACACGAAGCCGTGATAGCAACGAGACCAGCTAAGGCACCATTAAGCATCATGGATACATCAGCCTTTCCAAGAACAATCCAGGATATCATCATCGCGGCAACCGTTCCAGCTGCAGCGGCAAGGTTCGTGTTCAATGCGACAAATCCGAAGAATCCGGCATCGACTGCGACTGTGCTGCCGGCATTGAAGCCAAACCAGCCAACCCATAAAAGCAATACACTAAGTGCCGTATACACTTGGTTATGACCATATAGATTATTGGCAGAGCCGTCTTTATTGAATTTGCCAATCCGTGGTTTCAGTAGAATGGTTGCAGCAAGGGCTGCCATAGCGCCAGTTAAGTGAACGACAGTTGAACCGGCGAAATCTTGTTTACCGTGTTCAGCGAGCCAGCCGCCGCCCCAAATCCAATGAGCGATTGGCGGGTAAACCAATACGGCGAATAAAACGGCGAATACGAGGTAAACGCCCATCTTCGCTCTTTCAGCGAATCCGCCGAAAGCGATTGTCATGGCAATTCCAGCAAACGCTGTTTGGAATACAAAGAATACAGATCCATTATAGGCGGCACCTTCAGCCTCCGCACCGGAATAGAAGAAGTCAGATAGACCGATAAACTTGCTTAGTCCGCCGCCATCCCCAAAGATTAATCCGTATCCAACTGCCCAGAAGACAATGGAGGAGATACCGAATGTCAGAATGGTCTTGCCGGCGATATGCCCGGCATTCTTCATTCGAGTGGAGCCTGTCTCCAGCAGGATAAAGCCTCCAATCATCAAAATAACTAAAATTGCAGAAATCATAATCCAGAGGCTGTTCATTAAATATAAAGTTTCTTCCATTAGTCCTCACCTTCCAATTCATTATTTTTCGCTTGCTGCAATTGTATTGTCGCATCAAGGAAAATGGATTTCTACAATGATGTTAGAAATCCTTACATGGATTTTGGATTAGGACTAAGGTAATGCTTTTGCAAGCGGTCTTAGATGGTAAGCTTATATTTTTCGAATCCCGAACTGGGCGTTAATTTGACCTTGAAGCATTTTCTTGCGGAGTGTTGCTTCATCTTCTTTCTTCTTCTTACGTACCATTTCCTTCCTGATTTCAAATGTCTGAACTCCGTCTTCGATTTTCTCAGCAATCTCCATGAGCAGCTCAATATCGGTGAACGAGTATTTTCTGCTTCCCCCAGACGTCCGATCAGGAAAAATCAATTTCCGTTCTTCATAATATCGGATCTGCCTTTCTGTCAATCCGGTCAGTTCTCTGACTACACCAATGGTTATGACCTTTTTGTCCTTGTAGGAAGACTCCTGTGTCATCTGTATTCACCTCATTCATAAATATAAATATGGAATATTATCTCACATTGATTGGAATAAAAAAACAGAAAATTCTAATAGCTGGTTATCTTCTTGAAGGCTATTGGTAATGCAAAAAGTCATGCACCTATCTCTCAATAAGATAAAAACATGTGTCAGGACTTCTTCCAAAAATCTTGAGAAAACGCTTCATTGAGAGATAATCATCTATATAGCAAAGATAAAGTGCTTACGTATGAAGGAGGGAGTTATGACATCCTATAAAGAGAAAAAAGTGATTTCGATTGGAATCGTCAGTGAACTTACTGGACTTTCTCTTCGAAAAATCAGATATTACGAAGAGCGCGGGCTGCTTGCTCCCGGACGGACGGAAAAGGGAGTCAGGAAGTATTCTTTTGCTGATGTGGAAACATTAATGAAGATCGCCGAGAAGAGAGAAGAAGGCGTACAAACTTCTGAGATTAAGAAAAAGCTCTTAACAGAAAACAACCGCAAAAAAATCCGCGACGAGATGATCAAAGGTCAGATCAACGCTCAGTTTCAAATGCGAAAATAGGCAAAAACAGCCGCCAGGAAAAATCCTGACGGCTGTTCAATGGGGGGAATAGAGGGGGAATAGAGATAGCGGCTTATCCTGCCGTTTTCTCGTTTGCGGCAGACATGAATAAGGCTTCCAGGAGCCCAATGTAGGCTTCCTTATGGTTAGTGGGGATTTGTCTAGTGAACATATGGCGATGATTCTCGCTGTTTTGCAAAAGACGGAGCAAATCCTCCGCGCGAGATCCGCAATGTCCCAGCAATTCCTCATACAACTCATCCCTTAGTAAATCCAATTGGATGATGAGTTCCGCTAATTGTTCATTTCTTCGATTCTTCATCTTGTTTCACCCTTTCATCCTCAATGATCTTCGCTTCTGAAGAACATGTATTTTCATTAGAATACGAGCATTTTATTCATCTGTCATGTGTTTTGTTAACTTTTCTCACGTATCTTTTTATAAAATGATGAAAGTTATGTTAGATTTACTTACATTTCCTTCCTGGCAGCCTATTCAAAAGGATTTTCTTTTATTTTGCACAAACAGATTTTATATACGATAATAATAGAGAATGAATATGGGCTTGAACGAAACATCAAGGAGGAAAAGCAACATGAATAACCGTTTTGCGGCTTTCTTGCTCTTTATTTTGACGGCCACTTTGCTGATTGGCTGCTCAAGTCATGGAGCAGAGAAGGATGAACGAAAGATTGCGCTGGAAAATGCCCTTGAAGCCATGAAATCTGGAGATTCGGAAAAGATGGAAAAATATGTGGTGGAAGAAGAGGGGGCGGATAGCTCTTCAATGGAAGATACGGTCACGGATTTGGCAGAGGAGAAGAAAGCAGAGGAAGCTCTTGCCTACTTATTTAAGCACTTATCCTATAAGATTGGCGATGTGAAGAAAGAAGAGGAAAATTCAGCAACCATTGCAGTTGAAATGGAGCAAGCTGACTTAAAGGAAGCGACTAGTGCTGCGATGGGCGAGGTTTTCATCCAATCAATGTCCTTAGCATTCTCCGATAAAACGGAGGAAGAGATTGATGCGGAAATGGAAGAATTCTTACTCACCAAGTTTAAGAAAATGGTCGATGACAATCAGGACAACCTCATCACAACGAATGTGGATGTGCATATGAAGAAAGTGGACGGCGAATGGAAGGTGGTTGGGGATGAGGCCTTTTATGATGCTGCCACCGGCGGCATGTTAAGCGCAATCGAGGAATTTGCTGACAGCTTTAATATGGAAGAGAACACAGAGGATGCAGCTAAATAAAGGCTTGAAAGGACAACCAGTTTACCTATGCTGGTTGTCCTTTTTTATTTGAACATGATCGAAGTCACTTATCAATCAATGCAATTTCTCACGGTATAAGGTTACAAAAAGGGGTAAATGAAAAAACATCTAGAGGAAAACCTCTAGGCCAAATGGTATTTTATTTACTTCGTATTCGTAAACCCACCATCAATCCGGATCACTTCCCCGTTAATATACTGAGCCTCTGAGGTAAGAAGGAAGGTGACAAGTTCGGCTACCTCCTCAGGAGTCCCTAACCTTCTTTGAGGAATTCCCTTTGTGGCGTTCTCCTTCATGGAAGGATTTGCTTCATAAAAGGCTTTGACCATCGGCGTTTCTGTTGGACCTGGTGCAATGGCATTGACACGCAGGCCGTCTTTAGCATATTCAGCGACCATGCTCTTTGTCAAACCAATAATTCCATGCTTGGTGGCGGAATAGGTTACGACAGAATCCTGTCCAATAACCCCAGCGCTTGAAGCGGTGTTGACAATAGAGCCGCCGCCGTTTTTAAGCATCGCCTCTGCTACATATCGAACCCCATATAGGGCACCCATTAAATTGATATTGACGATTTGCTGGATCTCTTCAATCTTCGAATTAAGGAAATAAGAACCGCTACCGGAAATCCCTGCATTATTGAAAAAATAGTCAATTGATCCAAAGTGTTCGATTGTTTGTTCAACATAACTCTTCACATCTTCTGGATTTGAAACATCAGCTTTAATAAATAGGGCATCCACTCCATTTTGCTTAGCTGTCTCGACTGTTTCATGACCACCCTTTTCATTGATATCAATGGCAGCAATAATAATCCCCTCTTTGGCTAAACGAATGGCTGCAGCTTGTCCTAAGCCGCTCCCTGCTCCAGTGATAATGGCTGTTTTTCTCATGTTATTACCTCCTTAGTTGTCAAGGCACATACATATGGCACCTGCCATTTTTTACCCTAATAAACGGGAAACAAACTCATAAAGCAAGGCGGAAGGGGAGCAAGCTGAAATGCGTGTTTATCTGAACGCCAGATTCAGAGTTAGAAACAAATAATAGGCTTCCCAAACGTAACGGCAGCGGCCGATAAGAGATAGGAATCTATTATTTTTTTCGATTTGCTAGTACAAATGCATTAATTATCGGTAAATCGAAAATATTAATAGGTTAGAGCATGAACAAGCCTTTCGCCTTTTCATAATGTATGAATGTAAGCTTACACAACTAAATAAAAAGGAGTGTTGTAGATTGTCTAACAAGCACTACTATATGAAGGGGTGCAGACAATACTTTCCGGTTCCGGGAAGTATGAATCAGCTAGATAGTCAAATCATTAACCGTAATTTCCCAAGTGGTTCATCAGGGAATACCCCAGTAACCTTTAGAAGGTTCTCAAAGAAGCAAGTAAAGAATTTCTGTAACTATGACCCTGTGAAAGATTTTGATTGCTGCTTGGAAGAGCATATTGATGCTGTCCCATCTAGGTGGACGAGGGAACAATCGGAGCAAATCAGAATTACGTCTACTAATGTCACCAATGTTATTAACGAGCCGTTTCCTAGGATATCTCCAGACTTGTTTATATGGGATATGTGGCCATTAATGACAAAGGATGGGTCGGTAGCAGAGCTGCCAGGCGGCTGGAGAGTATTGTTTGCCTTATCTGCTCCGAAGAGTGTTCTTCCTGGTAAGCGCCATGATATAGCGAGAATCGCCTACTTCTATTCTCGAAACGGTGCTGATTGGATACAGGGAGGATATGTATTTGCAGAAGGGACTGCTTTTGGTTCAAGACAATGGGCTGGTTCAGCCATGCTTGACGAGGATGGCAGAATCTATTATTTCTATACCGCTACAGGAAGAAGAGGAGAAGCTCAAATCACGTATGAACAACGGATTGCGTTAACGAGCAGTGACTATATTTCCAACCTGGATGGGGTGAGATTAGTCAATTTTGCTCCGCATGAAATTATCTTAGAGCCTGATGGGGTATTATATCAGACACAAGAGCAATCCAGCGGTGGAATCATTTATGCTTTCCGTGACCCATTCTTCTTTAAAGATCCAGCAACAGGCTGTGAGTACTTGTTATTCGAAGGAAATGTCGCCGGAACAGCAAGTGATATTAACTGCGGGCCTAATGTACCGCCTGAAGCAAGATACTATACAGGGAATATTGGTATTGCCCTGCTCCGAAGCGATGATTATTCAGAATGGGAGCTTCTGCCGGCATTGCTTGAGGCAACCTGCAATAATCAGCAAACAGAGCGTCCGCATATCGTTGTAAGAGGAGGAAACTACTATTTATTCACGGATAGTCACAAGTTTACCTTCGCACCTGGACTTGAACCAGGACCTGGACCGGATGGGTTATATGGATTTGTTGCGAGCGGGCTAAGAGGGGATTATGTTCCATTAAATAATGGAGGATTGGTCTTGGCAAACCCTCCGCAGGAGGAGTATCAGGCTTATTCATGGCTTGTTCTTCCTGACTTTTCAGTCCTAAGCTTTATCGATAATTTCAATCTTCAAGGAATTAGTATTGATGAGGTCGGTTTACTGCCGGCAAGATTCCAATTTGCTCACTTTGGAGGGACATTAGCACCGACTGTGCAATTGGAGGTATCAGGTACAGAAACACAGGTTGTGAATGAATTGGATTATGGATTGGTCATGCTTGCTCAATCAGAGAGTCCTAAATGTCACCTGGATTGTGAGGAAGACGATAAAGATTATGAAGATGACTACGAGGACGATTGTGACGGCCGACACTCTCATAGAAGACGCCATAGAAATAATCATAATCACGGAAATGGACATCATGACGGACACTATTGTGATGTAAGACACCCTGAAGATGACTATAGCAGAGACAACGGACACCAAAACAAGCAAAACCATAAGAGAAAGAAAAAGAAAGACTGCGGCTGTAAGTAATGTATAATTGACAAAATGAATCGAAGGAAGGGGTCTTGCAGGGTTGTTTTGCAAGACCTTTTCTCTTTTTAGTGAATAGAGAGACTGATAGATATTATGTTTGTTTTATGGAGATGGCCTTTGAATAATAGATAGCCTTACACCCTTCTAAATCTTCTTCTCGCATGAAGCCTAGTTTAATGGAGGCGTTAATCTTCTCTTCATCAGGGATTTTGATTACCTTAATGAGATCCTTCATTTTCAGCTCCTCTAGTTTCTGCACCGTGGGCTCTGGAAGATATTTTTCTGTCTTTCTAATTTGTCGTTGCAGCTTAAGCCCTTCTTCTATTAACTCTCCTTTTTGATTCACTCCTGCCTGCTTGTCAAAGAATTGATGAAAGACTTCCTTCAAGACGTTCATTTCATCTTCTATCGCCTTTTTTTCTTTGCTTAGAGAATGGTAACGAGCCATCATGTCTGCCGTTATCAGAATATCATTCATGTATTCCCCTCCATATTTATAGCTAGTTTGTACAACATATTTTCTTTTGGCGCATTATATGCCTATCGTGGATATTTCCGATTCCATGTAAGCTATTTCAAAGGGAGCATGGACAGTAGGACTGCTTTTTCTGGTCATGCACCATCCGGTTGGGGGAAGTGATAGGCTTTATGCCTTTGTCTGTGCGGGCGGGCTGTTTGTTATTTCGTCTTTTAAGCGGCGATTATATAAAGTTTTTAAAATATGTATAGATTCTAGGTTAATAACGGAAACAATATTTCCGCACATTCATAAAGTGGTTATTGTCAGCTTGTATTACAAAATCGAAGGGGCGTTTTTAAATGACTAATAATAATCATCATCATATGAAGGGGTGCAGGCAATATTTCCCTGTTCCTGGAAACACGAATCAACCAACAGGAAACATCAGTAATCGGAATTTTCCGAGTGGCTCATCAGGTAATATGCCAGTCACTTTTAGAAGTTTTTCAAAAAAGCAAGTCAGAGATTTTTGTCATTATGACCCGGTTAAAGATTACGAATGCTGTTTAGAAGAACACTTAGATGCCGTTCCATCTTCTTGGACAAGGGAGCAATCGGAACAAATTAGAATCACTTCTACCAATGTATCGAGTGTCATTAATGAACCTTTCCCTCGTATATCGCCGGATTTAAATATATGGGATATGTGGCCGCTGATGACGAAGGATGGTTCTGTTGCAGAACTGCCAGGCGGGTGGAGAGTCTTATTCGCCTTATCAGCACCAAGGAGCGTCCTTCCAGGTAAGCGTCATGATATCGCACGAATCGCTTATTTCTATTCTCGAAACGGCTATGATTGGATTCAAGGGGGCGCCTTATTTGAGGAAGGGACAGCCTTTGGTTCAAGACAATGGGCTGGGTCCGCTATGCTTGATGATGATGGCCGTATCTATTATTTCTACACGGCAACAGGAAGAAGAGGAGAAGCACAAATCACATATGAACAACGCATTGCCTTATCAAGCAGTGATTATATCTCAGACTTAGATGGGGTTAGATTTGTGAACTTTGCTCCTCATGAAATCATTCTTGAGCCGGATGGTGTACTATATCAAACACAAGAGCAATCCAGCGGCGGCATTATTTATGCATTCCGCGACCCATTCTTCTTCAAGGATCCTGCAACTGGATGCGAATATTTATTATTTGAAGGGAATGTAGCGGGGACGGCGAGTGATGTCGATTGCGGTCCTAATGTACCGGAGGAGGCGAGGTATTATACCGGTAATATCGGAATCGCGCTGCTTCGGAATTATGAGTATTCCGAATGGGAGCTTCTCCCTGCGCTCCTTGAAGCAAGCTGCAATAACCAGCAAACAGAGCGCCCTCATATCGTTGTAAGAGGTGGAAATTACTATTTATTCACGGATAGCCATAAGTTCACTTTTGCTCCTGGACTAGTTCCCGGACCTGGACCGGATGGGTTATATGGGTTTGTTGCAAGCGGCCTGCGCGGAAATTATGTCCCTTTAAATAATGGCGGACTTGTCTTAGCGAACCCGCCGCAGGAGGAGTACCAGGCTTATTCCTGGCTTGTTCTTCCGGACTTCTCGGTCTTAAGCTTCATCGATAACTTTAACCTGCAAGGAATCAGCATTGATGAAGTAGGTTTATTGCCGGCCAGCTTCCAATTTGCTCACTTTGGGGGTACGTTAGCGCCGACCATACAATTAGAGGTATCAGGCACCACGACTGCAGTGGTCAATGAATTGCCATATGGCTTAGTCATGTTGGCGCAATCAGAAAGCCCTAAATGTAATCTCGATTGTGAGGAAGACAAGAATGATCACGATGATGATTATGATGATTGCAAAGGAAATCACAAGCACGGAAGAAGACATGGTCATAAACATCATGATGATGTAGACCATCATCACGGACACAATGGAAAAGGCAATAAGAAGGATCAAAAGAAATGTGATTGTCATAAAAAGGACAAGGAATGTGACTGTGATAAAAAGAACAAAAAGAAGAAAAAGAAAAAGAATAAATAAGAAATGTGACGGCATTTAAGCGCTGACCGTTTGAAAGATTCGTTTAATGAGGTCCTGCAAAAGATTAAATCTTTTGTGAGACCTTTTTTTATTTGGATAAAATGATGCTTATCCTCCATTTAACCTCTTCAAGGCCTTCCTCTTTTGAAGATTTCATTCTATAAAGGCAATCATTCATAGCTCATCTAGTTGATTGAAGTTTCGTTTCCATATGCTCCTTTAGAATTGTCACATCATTATGAACCCTCTTTAACCCCCTGTTCCTTTAGGCATAGAATTGCCTTTTCTCCTAATTTCAAGCATTTTTGAGCAGCTCATCGTTAATCAGGGCAATATATAGGTATCATCGTTGTTTTAAAGGGAAAGGTTTATTTCACCTAGATTTAGCTAATGTTGAGGAGAGAATGTAAACCTGAATGGAAGGAGGCTGCATATGATGTGGTCAGCTGCCATGTGGGGAGCTGTTTCTGGTTCAGCAGTATTTGTCGGTGCGATCCTAGCCATGGTGTTTCATTTGTCTGGAAAAATGATTGGGTATGTGATGGCTTTTGGAACAGGTGTATTAATCGGAGCTGCTGCCTATGAATTATTGGGCGATTATGTTGAAAAAGGCGAGATTTTGTCTGTTTCGATTGGATTCATGATTGGTGCTATAACCTTTACACTGCTGAATTCCTATATTTCTAAAAGAGGGGCTGGAGAGCGGAAAAGATCTGGCAGTCAAGGTGAAGGAGGTTTTTCCATTTTTATCGGCACGGTGATGGATGCTATACCGGAGTCCATCATGATTGGAGCAAGTCTGCTTGCGGGGCCTTCAGTCAGTTGGATGCTCGTTGCAGCGATTTTTATTAGCAATATCCCCGAGGGACTTTCCAGCACGACCGGATTGAAGAAGGGCGGGTATCCTGCTTGGAAGATTTATGTCCTGTGGATTGCTGTTATCCTTATATCAGCGCTGGCCTCCTTCTGTGGATATGTCTTTCTGTCTGCAGCATCGGAATCCATTATGGGCGGCATTGCAGCCTTTGCGGCAGGAGGGATAATCGCTATGGTCTCATCGACGATGATGCCGGAAGCCTATGAAAACAGCGGCCCGAGTACTGGATTGATTACCGCTTTTGGATTGCTGCTTTCGCTTATCCTTGATTATTTCTCCGGATGAACTGCGCCTCTGTTCAAGCTTGTGCATTCCATTCACATGAATAGAGAGAAAAGGCTCTGTTTTCATTCAGGGCCTTTTTGTAAGCCTTCATTTCTATTGCTTCAAGTAAAAGTGGTTGAAAAGAGGCTGTTTTTTCCTTATTCTAAAATAACAGACTTTAGAATGTTAACAGTGGAGGCAGTGCAATATGTATAGTTTCAAAAATGATTATAGTGAAGTTGCCCATCCAGCCATCTTGAAGGCAATGGCAGAATCAAATTATGAGCAGGAAGAGGGTTATGGGTATGATTCCTATACGCAAGAGGCCATCCGGCTGTTAAAGGAACAAATTCAAAATCCAGCTGTAGATATTCATTTACTGACTGGGGGAACCCAAACAAATCTTACAGCCATTTCTGCCTTTCTAAAGCCACATCATGCTGTCATCGCACCGCATACGGGCCATATTTATGTCAATGAAGCGGGTGCTATTGAAGCAACTGGCCATAAAGTGATTACCGTACCGGGAGAAGATGGCAAGCTTAAGCCAAATCAGGTGGAAGCTGTTCTCGCAAAACATCCGGACGAACATACAGTCATGCCTAAGCTCGTTTATATCTCGAATCCGACTGAGCTAGGTACGATTTATACAAAAAAGGAACTGCAGGCTTTAAAAACGGTCTGTGAACAAAACCAGCTTTATTTATATGTAGATGGAGCAAGACTTGGCTCCGCCCTCATGTCTTCAAATAACGATATGACATTGGCTGAGTTTGCCGTGTATCCAGATGCCTTTTATATCGGCGGGACGAAAAATGGTGCAATGATGGGAGAGGCTCTTGTGATTCAGCGGGAGGAGCTTAAGGAGGACTTTCGTTATTTAATGAAGCAAAAAGGGGCCATGCTGGCAAAAAGCCGGATCCTTGGCATCCAGTTTTTAGAGCTGTTTAAAGGCCATTTATATTGGGATTTAGCTGACCATGCTAATCACATGGCGATGAAGCTTCAAGAGGGATTGAAGAGAAACGGCATCTCCTTCCTAGCGGAAACTTCAACAAACCAGCTCTTCCCTATTCTTCCAGACAGCGTTATTCTTGAGCTTAAGGAGAACTATTCCTTTTATGTGTGGGAGCAAGTAGACGAGGAATCTTCCGCCATCCGTTTGATAACCTCCTGGGCAACGAGGGAATTGATGGTTGATGCCTTTATTGAGGATGTAAAGTGTCTTAGGAAGAATAGGAAGAATAAGAATATTGCCTTTGCGTGAATCGAGAATGCCCCTTCCAATTTATACATTGGAGGGGGTTTTTGTGTGAATGAAAATGATTCATACGTTGAAAATTGATTTAGGAGCTTGTACAGGCAATCCCTTTCTGCACACATAGTATGTAATATAAATCAGAAAGGGGGAATAAGTATGGCTTTGATTAACTATAACCGAAGCATACTAACAAATTTAAGAAATGGTGTATCCATTCCTGTAACGTCAACACCACGGCGTATTATGGAATTCGGCTTATTTATTGATAATCCAGTAAACTTTGTTGAGTTGCTGACAACTGTAGGGTGGGATGTTACGAATGTGGAATTAAGAAGCAACCAACCTAATCAACCAACTCTTCAAATCGAGGTCAGAATGGATGGTACGACGGTCGGAAGCACCACACAGGAATCCATTTCTAATAATGAGGACGAGCCACTCGAGATGACCACGAAATTTCAAACGGTTCTAACGAATGTATCAGCAGGACATCATGTTTTCCAAGTCTTTGTATCTAACACTCAGCCAGAACAAGGGGATATTACCATTTCCGGACCGGCAAACGTTTCAGGTAAATTAATACGTAATTCGTAACATAACGACACCAAAATAGGAAAAACCAAAAGAGCTAACGCCTCAAAAAGTCATAGAGGAATTAGCTCTTTCTTTTTTTCTGGGTTTTAGCAGCCCATTTATAGAGATGGTTCCGGTTCATGAGAAACAGGATAAAACACCCGATCCATATGAGACCGAGAATGATGGCGTTCTTGTAATGACCGCGAACGATGAAATGCCCCATAAAATTGCTGAACATGATGCCTGGAAAACCGCCGAAGAAAACAGCCCATGAAAAGCCTTTTGTGGATATGGACGATTTGGCTGCTATGTATGGGATAAAGCCATTGGGCATGATGGGAATCCCATAAGCTAAGATAATCATCAAGGAAGGATGTTCAGATTCACTGATAAACTTCCATCTCGGATTTATCTTACCTGTTGAAGGAATAAAGCGCTCCAATAAACCGTGTAATTTTCTGGCCAGTGCAAATACAGCGACATTAGCCGAGACGAATCCTATTGTACAAACAATGGTACCGATGAATCCGCCTAATACAAGTCCCGCAGCAATATTGACCGGTGCCCCTGGAATGATTATGGAGAAGGTTTGGATGTATTCAAGTCCAATCGTAAATAAGACAGCATAAAAGCCGGTTTCATGTTGAATCATCTGCTCAAGCGCATCCCTGTCTCCCGTCAATAGAACTGGGAAGAACTGAGGGTTCCATTTTTGGATAAGCCAGAAGATAAATGCAGCCATACCTAGAAAAAGGAAAGCTTCCGTAGCCAGCTGTCTCAAGGCGGTGAGCTTGCTCCCTGTATGTTTCGCCATGGCTATCAGACCCTTCTTGTTTTATATAAATATCGGTCAATGTGAATAAATACACTTACTATTATACAATATGTTCTTTTGGCAACAATCGCAATTTTCCATCATATATCTTTAGTAAACAAACGGATTGACCATATTCTTCCAAGTTTTATACAATAGTAAAAATAGGCAGAGACGAGGATAGATTCCTCGAATAAAAGGGGATAGAGAAAATGAAACAGCTTTGGTACGGGGGGCCCATTTATACAATGGAGCGGGAGATGGAGACGGTGGAAGCCGTTCTAGTGGAAGATGGCATCATTGTTGATGCTGGAAAGCTCATTGATTTGAAGCAAGAGGCTGATGAGTGTGTGGATTTGAATGGAGCGGCTATGTATCCTGGCTTTGTTGACAGTCATATTCACCTGCTCAATCAGGGAGAAAAGCTGATGAGGCTGGATTTATCCCAAGCTAAGTCAGCGGAAGAAATGCTCGAACTTCTTCGGCAAGCAGCTAATATTACCTCTGAGGGAGAATGGCTGTTTGGTGACGGATGGAATGAGAATCAGTTCTCAGATAAGCGGATTCCTTCTATAGAAGAACTTGATGCCATTCATGCAGGACCTGTACTGTTGACACGCGTCTGCCGCCATATGACTTTAGCGAATACAGCTGCCTTGAAAGCTGGTGGAATCGATAAACATAGTATAGCACCCCAAGGCGGTGAGATCGGCCGTGATGAGAATGGAAACGTAAATGGTTTATTATATGATCAAGCAATGAACGCTGTTAATGATGCCCAGCCGAAAATGGGAGAGGGGTATCTTGCCTACTTAACCGAAGCACTGGAGCGAGCAATCCGGCAAATGCAAAGCTATGGTTTGACAGGTGCCCACACAGAGGATATGGATTATTTCGGTCCATATCAGAATCCATTAACCGCCCTTCAGCGAACAATTGGGAAAGAACATCATTTCCGGGTAACCTTGCTGCGCCATAATGCTGTCTTTGAGAAAATGATGAATGATCAGCCCGATTTTGATGAACCGTTCATTGAACCTGGCCCCATGAAAATCTTTGCTGATGGGGCATTTGGAGGATCTACAGCTGCCCTATCAAGCCCGTATGCGGATAATCCGGATCATACAGGACTTCTCATTCAGACAGATGAAGAGCTTGCCAAATTGGTTCAACAGGCAAGGTCGTACAATGAGACCGTCGCTGTCCATATCATCGGGGATATGGCAGCAGAGCAAGTGATCAGTGTCCTTGAGAAATATCCAGCTCCAGCAGGTAAGCGGGACCGCTTGATTCACTGCAGTGTTCTTCGTTCTGATTTAATCGAACGGATGAAGAAGCTTTCTGTTGTTCTTGATCTTCAGCCTGCCTTTGTCCCATCAGATTTCCCTTGGGTTATTGACCGTCTCGGGGTTGATCGGCTAGGGTGGTCTTACACTTGCCGCTCGCTCATTAACGAGGGATTCATGTGTGCGGCTGGCACTGATGCACCGGTTGAGGATATCAATCCCCTCTGGACGATTTATGCGGCGGTTGAACGGAAAAATCCGGGTGAGCAACATGATGGTTATCTGCCTGAAGAGAAAATATCACGTTTCGAGGCTATCCAAATGTATACCGTCGGAAGTGCGCAGGCTATTTGCAAGGAGCATGAGCGCGGCCTGATTAAAAAAGGATATGTGGCTGACTTCTCCATCTTTGACCGTGATCTATTCACTGGAACGACAGAAGATATGTTAAGGGCCTGTGCTGTTAAGACAGTCGTAAATGGGAGAATTGTCTATGAAAGAGCATAATCATGGGGACAATTCATTTAGGCATGTATAATTAGCCAGAGAGACATTTGAATGAGGAGGAACAAGGATGAAAACAGAACAACAGTATTATGATGAATCTCCAAGCATCCAAGAATACATGGAGAAGATGTCACAGCTAAAGGAGCCATCCTTTCAAATTTATCATCAATTCGAGGTTCCTCAGGATACTTTCATCCAGCAGTTGAAAGCTGCGAATGTACATATCCTCGCCATCACGGAAGATTGGTGCGGAGACGCCATGCTGAATAACCCGATTATCCGAAAAGTTGCTGAAGCCGCTGGTGTAGAGGTGCGAACTGTATTGCGTGATGAAGATACAGACTTGATTGACCGCTATTTAACGAATGGCGGGCGTGCAATCCCCCTTTATTTGATCTTAAACGAATCGGGCGAGGTCATCGCAAAGTGGGGCCCGCGCGCACCTGAATTGCAGAAATACGTGATGGATGGCCGTGCTCAATTACCAGCTAAAGAGGAGCCGTCATTTGAAGAGAAATCAAAAGCGTTCTATGATGAATTACGTCGCGCTTATACGGAACGGACAGCTTATTGGATGAATGTGTATGACAGCTTCAAACAGGCAATCTCTCCTAAGCTATCATAAGGAGTTAATCGGACCATGAGGGGGCCTTAGCTCACAACGAGCAAGGTTCTCTCTACCTTTTACACATGTCAGGATCATGATAAATCATCCAATATTTCATCTGATTTTCCCATCTGTTTTATTCGATGTATAATAAGAATCAAAATCCTCGATCACATACCCGCCAACCAGCCAAATCCGTATTTTCTCCGCCTTTGATTTGCCTAAGCTGTCTACGATAGATCGGTTTTCTTTATGAACACAGTTCATAACCTATTTCAATAAGTATTTACTAAGCATTTGGACTAATGCCCTGTATACATTCCTCCGTTAAAGGACATGCTATATGGAAATAATATTGGCTTCCATCCAGCTTCCATCTATTACAAGAATAGTCTATCCCTATTAATTCATTGACTTTTTAAGTCTAGATTGTTAAAATACTAATGTTTTTAATATAATAGATAAACCTTGTATAAATTCAAGAATATGGCTTGAACGTTTCTACCAGCTACCGATAATAGCTTGTCTACAAGGGATGAGAAATGATTGATTTTTTTATTCCGTTTTGTAGAAAAGCTTTGGCCAAATAATGGTCAAAGTTTTTTTCATATCTACCGAGAAAGCCAAATGAACGATTTCTTTACTAATCATAGAAGCTTCCTCAATCAATCTAAGGAGACGACAACATGAAAGACTTTTTTAAATTTGCAGAACGGAACACTTCCTATAAGCAGGAAACACTTGCAGGGATAACGACCTTCTTATCGATTGCCTACATATTAGTTGTCAATCCGCTTATTCTAAGTCAATCCGGGATGGATAATGGGGCTGTATTCACGGCAACAGCACTTACTGCAATCATCGGAACCCTACTTATGGGGTTGCTTGCAAACTACCCTATCGCCATTGCACCTAGTATGGGATTGAATTCATTCTTCACCTTTTCTGTATGTATAGGGATGGGGATAGAATGGCAGGTTGCCTTAACGGGTGTTTTTGTCGCAGGCATCATTTTTATGCTATTAAGCTTAATGAAAATCCGAGAAAAGATCATTAATATCATTCCAACTGATTTAAAATATGCCATCGCTGCTGGGATCGGATTTTTTATCACATTCATAGGGTTGAAAAATGGCGGAATGATTATTGGTAATCCTGATACGTTTGTTTCCATTGGTGACTTAACTTCACCTATGACCCTGCTTGCCACTATTGGTCTTATTACGACCATTATTATGTTAGTACGTGGCATAAACGGCGGGATTTTCTACGGGATGGTCATTACAACGATTGTAGGAATGATAGCTGGATTAATAGAGGTTCCTTCTTCGATTGTTGGAACGATACCGAGCATCAAGCCAACATTCGGTGTTGTATTTTCTCATTTAGATGAGATCTTTACACCGGAAATACTGACCGTTATCTTCACGTTTTTAATTGTTGCCTTCTTTGATACAGCAGGCACCTTGATTGCTTTAACTAGTCAAGCAGGAATGATGAAAAACAACCAGATACCAAATATCGGGAAAGGGTTGCTTGCCGATTCTACGGCTGGTGTAATTGGCGCTATTTTAGGCACATCGACACCCGCTACAAGTGTTGAATCCTCCGCTGGTATTGCTGTCGGAGGAAGAACAGGCTTCACGTCTGTTGTTATTGCCGCTTGTTTTGTGATTGCTTTATTCTTTTCTCCGCTTGTTGCCGTTATATCAGTGGAGGTTACATCGGCTGCATTAATCATTGTCGGTGCATTGATGGCATCGGAAATCAGCAAGATAAACTGGACGAAATTAGAAATTGTCATTCCTTCATTTTTAACCATTATTATGATGCCTCTTACATCTAGTGTGGCAATCGGGATTGGATTAGGTTTTGTTTTTTATCCGATTTGTTTAGCAGCTCAAAAGCGATATAAAGAAATTCACCCAATTATGTATGTGTTATGTTTGTTATTCATCTTATACTTTGCTTTTATATTGTAGGAATGTTGCTGATAGAGAGAATAATGCCTAGAGGGACACACATCAGTACCATTACATTCATGTGATTAAACCATAAAAGACATCGGTTAGGTTCGCTAATCGATGTCTTTTTTCACACTTAGGAATCAGGATGCAAGCATGATGATATTCTTTGGAGTGATTGTTCAATAAAAGATTCATTTAATCGGGTTAATGGCTTAGTGCAAATCAAGTGTTGACCGATTTTATGCCGGAACATATAGACGATAATTGTTTATGTATAACACAATTGAAGTGGATTGATCATCAGTATAGCTGGGGGATTCGTTTTTATCTCCAAACCTTAATGAAATACGCATTTGCAATTATATCCAATATCTGTTAACCTGAGAAGGTATTATTTTTTGTTCTTTCATATAGAAAGATGGTTGATTTTCATCTAAGGTTTTGAGCAAGAATAGTAACTATCGTGCTAAGAGCACTAGGAGGCAACACTTAATGGAACAAGGTACAGTAAAATGGTTTAACGCAGAAAAAGGTTTTGGATTTATCGAACGTGAAGCGGGAGAAGATGTATTCGTACATTTTTCAGCAATCCAAAGCGATGGCTTCAAATCTTTAGATGAAGGTCAAAGAGTTTCTTTTGACATCGAACAAGGCGCTCGCGGAGCTCAAGCATCTAACGTACAAAAAGCCTAATCAATATACTGAAGAGATCCTGAATATCAGGGTCTCTTTTTTATGCCTGAAAAGGAAGGACTCCATCATGTGCGCTTGTTTTTAGCTTGTTTTTGAGTGTAAGTCTTCATACTGGCTTAATAATGGACTGGATTCGAGGAATTCAATCTCTATTTTACATATAAGTTCAAGGAAGAATAGTAAGGTCAATAATGGTATGATAAACGTACAAGAGGCAGGGATGGGAGTGAGAATCATGAAGTACCCGTATACGGAAGAAGAAAGAAACCAAGTTATGATGAATTTCATGAAGGAAGGGAAAGTAACAGCCATTCCTGCAAAAGAAAAGAAAAAGTACATATTATTAGATCAGTTCATTAAACGTTTGGATGCAGGGAAAATGTATTCCGAGCAAGAGATCAATAATGAACTACTCTCGATGTACTCCTTGAATGATTATGTCGAGCAAAGGAGATACCTGATCATGTTCGGTTTCATGAAAAGAACCTCAGATGGAGCAAAGTATTGGTTGATTCAAGAGGACCGCTCTGAGAACGAGGAACATAAATTTTTGAAGTGATGATTATATAGGGCAAAAGACTATCCAATTTACCGGATAGTCTTTTTTAACAATCTGCAATCATTTTTGATTGAGGAAAATGATGTCATTGAGCCAGATAGAACGGAAGTCTTTCTTTGGAAACTCTTTTCATTTTCAGGCATGATTAATATCAGTAGATGAGGTTTAATCAGTGAAGAACAGTAAAAGGTATAGATGTGGAGTAATTGAAGAGTGATTTTGAAAAGACACTACTAAACAACATTTACAAAAGGAGGAAAGTGGATAATGAATGATAAATCTCACACAAACAGGCTAATCAACGAAAAATCCCCCTATCTTCTCCAGCATGCTCATAACCCAGTTGACTGGTACCCATGGGGAGCGGAGGCTTTCGAGAAGGCAAAGCGGGAAAATAAGCCTGTATTTGTGTCCATCGGGTATTCTACCTGTCATTGGTGTCATGTTATGGAGAGGGAAAGCTTTGAGGATCCGGAAATTGCTGCTCTCTTAAATGAGCGCTTTGTCTCTATTAAGGTAGACCGGGAGGAGCGCCCGGACATTGATTCGATTTATATGAATGTGTGCCAGATCATGACTGGTCAGGGCGGCTGGCCGCTGAATGTGTTTTTGACGCCTGATCAGGTTCCGTTCTATGCAGGGACATATTTTCCAAAGAATAGCCGTTATGGTCTTCCTGGAATGAAGGATATCGTGCTGCAGCTTTATGATGTGTATTTAAATGATCCAGAAAAGATTACAAAGACAGGCGAGCGGCTCCATAAGGCGCTGGAACCAGCTCCATCCACTAGTGGTGAGTCATTGACGCTTGTAGCGATTGATGCGGCTGTTAAGCAATTTAAGAGTATGTTTGATGAACAGTATGGCGGCTTTGGAGCGGCACCTAAATTTCCGACACCGCATAATTTGATGTTCCTGCTTCGTTATTATCAGTTCAGCAAGGATGAGAAGGCCCTGCAGATGGTACAGAAAACATTAGACGGACTGCGTCGAGGTGGAATTTACGATCATATTGGCTATGGATTCTCCCGCTATTCTACCGATGAGCTTTACCTCGTTCCTCATTTCGAAAAGATGCTTTATGACAATGCGATGCTGCTCATGGCCTATACAGAGGCGTATCAGGTGACGAAGGATGAGCAGTATAAGAATACGGCTGAGCAAATTATCACCTATGTGCTGCGTGATATGCGTCATCCAGAAGGCGGCTTCTATTCGGCAGAGGATGCAGATTCGGAAGGGATAGAAGGAAAGTTCTATGTGTGGGACTATGAAGACGTTCTGGATCTTTTAGGTGAAGAGCTTGGCGACCTTTACTGTGCCGTCTTTGATATAACACCAGAAGGGAATTTTGAAGGGGCATCTATTCCGAATCTTATTCGCGAGCCAATTGAGTCATTTGCCGCTCATAATGACTTGGATGCTGACGAAGTGAAGCGTGACCTGGAGGAAGCTCGTCAAAAGCTATTTACGGCAAGAGAGGAACGAATTCATCCGCATAAGGATGATAAGATTCTGACTGCATGGAACGGCTTGATGATTGCTGGTTTGGCAAAGGCAGGACGTGTTTTTGACCATAAGGAAGCTATTGGAGCGGCGGAGCAGGCCATTCAGTTTATCGAGAGGGAACTTATGGTGAATGGACGTGTAATGGTCCGTTATCGAGATGGGGAGGTTAAGCAGGAAGGCTTTATAGATGATTATGCCTACCTGACATGGTCGTATATTGAGCTTTATGAGACGACGTTAAATATAGCCTATCTTGAGCAAGCGAAAAAACTGGCTTCAGAAATGACTCGCCTTTTCTGGGATGATGAGCATGGCGGATTTTATTTCTATGGGATCGATAATGAAGCACTCCTCATACGGTCAAAGGAATATTATGATGGGGCTCTTCCATCCGGCAATAGCGTTGCTGCACTGCAGCTATTAAGACTTTCTCGTCTTACGGGAGACTTTCAGCTTGAAGAGAAGGTTGAAGAGCTTTTCAGGACGAGCGGAGCGGATGTAACCCACTATCCAATGGGCCACACATACATGCTGATGGCGTATTTGACAACAGCAATGAAGATGAAGGAAGCAGTTGTGTTTGCCAAGCCTTATCTTGACGACCCATTCCTGAATTACCTACAGAAGGAGTTTCTTCCGGAAGTCACCTATTTGGCAGGGACGGATAGCTCTAAATTAAAAAACGCGGCGCCATTTACGGAGGGTTATCGCGTATTAGATAAACAAACGTATTATATATGCGAAAACTTTGTTTGTCATGCACCTGTAACAGACATAGAAGAGGCTATAAGGCAATTAAGGACAGACCGGTGATAAATAACCGGTCTTTTTTATGTGATGGTTTGTACCCATTTAGAAAAGTCATGTTCGGAGGATACGAATGGATGAAAATACCCCCTGCTATTAGCAGCAGCGCCCTTTTTCTTGGTGTCATCTGGCTAATGGACACGTTAGATGAAGAAAATGAGAGTGATAACATCGCCGCAATTACAGAAGAATCAAGGAAAGAGGAAAATAAGGAGCAAACCGGCTTTATCGAAGGAATCAATCAAACCACATTAGAATAACTCAATTATCGACTTATTACACAAGATTACTCATCAAAAAGCGACTGCTAAGGATAAATAAGACGCTATCCCAATGTCTAAGGTAAATGTCCACTCCGCTAAGTAACAACTCTCCCAATTAGACATCCAGTATAAATCAGATTTATTAGAGATTTTGACTAGATGGGCTCCCAAAAAGATCTTGACCATAATTCCTTTTGGAATAAGCAAGGCGACTTTTATGTGTTTACAAGAGATTAAGGAAAGGAATAGAGGAGGAAAAAGGGAGGAAAAGTGGAAACGATGAGAAACCTTACACGAATCCTTTATAGCATTGTTTTACTAATAGCAGGAATCCTGCATTTTACCCGCAAAAGGAATTTTATCTATATCATGCCGAAAGTGATTCCATTTCGGCCCTTCTTCGTGCTTTTTACAGGGATTTGTGAGCTCATGGCGGGTATTGCTCTCTTTTTTAATCTATTCAAAAGGCTGACCGGTATGCTTTTAACCATCTTTATGATTCTTATCTATCCTGTCAATATTTATATGGCGCTCAAGAAGAAACCTCTCGGGCCTAAACAGAAGGCACTTCCAGTTGCTCTATGGCTACGGCTTCCCCTCCAAATACCTTTCATAATCGGTGCTTATCGGTGGAGCAAAGAAGGAAAGAAAGCCGCTAGAAAAATGGTCCAACATGTACATTAGTTTTTTATGGACAGTTTTTTTATCCCTCTGTTAAAATGAGTCGAGCCCAAGATGAAGGGTCAGAGGAGGATAAAACTGTTGTCAAAACTGTCGAAAAAAACGAAGTTTGCTCTTTTGGGAGCGGGACTGTATATTATTATGCCAGTAGATGTTATCCCGGATTTTTTTGTTGGATTTGGACAGGTGGATGATCTTGCTGTTGCAACATACCTGATTAAATGCCTATACGAAGACTTGAAAAAACCAAAAAAAGCGAGCCTTTCATAAATCAAACCTTAAACCGAATCTGCGGCAGATTCGGTTTTTATGTTGTCTTAATCCCCATATGATGCTGGCGGCGGTTCCTTGCAGTATAGTTCATTTATAACCATGTTCCAAATCTTCATAATCAGTTACTAAAATAGGCAATCAAGTGAAAGAAAAACATGATATATAAAGGATTTGTTAAACATATGAGCTTTAAATAAACTATGTTCTAAATCTTCATAGTATAAAAACACATGGCAGCAAGATAAAGTTATTGGAGAATAATAACTACTTTAAAAAGCAATAAGCTGCTCATTCAAAAAGGACGAACCATTGCGGATACAAGATTTTTGTAAACAAAATAATCTTTAGTAGCTTAACTACAATGTATATGGAATTCGTGAGGTATCGGCGAATACTATTTGGGGCAGACAAGGTTTTTTGATTCGTTGTATCTTATCAACGGTGAGTGAAGAAGAAGGAGTCCAGTTATCTACTGAAAGATAAAAGCGACCACTTATTAGTTTAATAAATATTCTTAATAATCGATTTCAAAAAATATCGTGATATAATAAATAGTCTTTTTGAGTTGTTTAATTTAGTTTAAATACATAGTAATAGAATGGACGGAGATTAATGGTTAAATGGATAAGTAAATCAAAAATAACTATTTTCTTTTCATTTTTTATGCTCATTCTGCTGATATGCAGTACAATTATTCTTTATACTTACACAAGAACATCCGCCTTGATGAGGAAAGAAGCTTTTGAACTATTTCCCATTCATATGCATGTGGAGCAACTAATTAGTAATAAAGACCTGTCTGATGCTGATTTAGAAAAAGCTTTCATAGATCTTCCTAAAGGTTCGCAAATCATCTTTGTAAAGAATAAAGAAAACGGATTAAAAAATATCTTTTACAACGAAATAGACTCCATGATTGATAAAGGCATCAATAAATTATTTATTCCGTTATTAAACACCATGCTTAAGCAAATTAACATTGATGATGTGGTAAATTCATTTTATGATGAGCATGTCACGATCAATTTTAGAGAGACTAGTGATGGATACTTTTTCCAAGTCGTTCATGCGATTGATACAGAACACTTTAAAGGGGATATTTATGTGATGGATAACCTCACGTCTAATCTCCTCGACCGATTTAAAGGTCTTATTTATCAATCTTTGTTTATAGCCTGCTGTGCCATCCTATTCACGATGATTAATTACATCGTCATCAATAAGTTACTCTTTATCCCCTTTAAAAAAATGAGACAACACTATGCTTCACATACAAAGTTTAATATGAAATTATTTGATTATGAAAGAATGGCTTTATCAGAAGTGAAAGAGACAATTGATGTTGTCAATAATACGATATTAGAAATGCAGGAAGGCATTATCGAGACAAAATCCTTTCTTGATGAGATGGTCCATGAAATTAAAAATCCAGCCCATAATATTAAAAATGAAATTGAATTCATTAATGATAGCATTGATGACCAGGATATTAAGCTAAATCTCTCTTCCGTTACAAAGGAAACGGAAAATATCATCTCCTTGCTTTCAAGTATTAAGATTCTTTATGACATTTATTACTTAGGGGGAGAACCGCCAAATATCTGGATTGAACCAATAATAAATATAGAGAATATTGTCAATGAGTATAGGGCCAAGCAACAAAATCGAATTTTCTATTTTAAACATCATCTGAAGAAAAAAACGAAAATATGGATGGATGAAGGTTCTATCGAATTAATCATCCGAAACCTTTTGGATAACGCCATCAAATATTCGAGAGATGGCTCATCCATTTTTATTGGCATCCGAGAGGACGATAACGGAACCAAGCTTCTAATAGATATCGTCAATACAGATTCAAGCATTGAATATAATAAGATAGGGAAAATATTCGATAAATATTACCGTACGAATGACGCAAAAGAGAGTACAGTTGGTGCAGGTATCGGTCTTTGGCTAGTAAAAAACATTGTAGAGATCTATGAATCTGAAGTTTCGGTTCAAAGCACCCATAATACAACAGGGTTCATCCTTACCTTTGAACATGTGAAACATGACTAACATTGAGAATGGCCCCATACTAAGAAAAAGCTATCGAATGTGGAAGATGGAACTCTGCTAAATCACATACGTTCTTTTAAAACTATGTGTTAAATTTTCATTGTTTATCAAAAATAGGTAAGCAAGGTGAATTTTACATGAAATTAGCCTTTATTCAAGTTGTTTTTTCCAATAAGTAGTATAATGAGAGGGAAGAACGGCTTGGCAAAAGAGAGGGTGACTTTCATGAGCAGAGGATTCTTATTAAAACAAAAAGCATTCTTAAAGCTATATTTACTTGAAATTGCCGCAAGACCGAAAGACTATGGATCAGTTGTACTAGACGACCTGAGAGCGAAATTTAAGCCATACGGATATTCTCCGTCTCATACCGAATTATACAAAACCTATAAAGAGTTATATAAACAAGGCTTCGTCAAACGGAGAAGTGAGATAAAAGGAGACCCCCATGAAAACATTCAAGAAGTTTTCATTTATTACTTAACAGAGAAGGGGAAAGAGGAACTGGAGGCTTATCGTAAGCTCATGAAGATAGAAATTGAAAGGTCAATCGGCATCTTGCAGACAGCGCTCGAAGACCATTATGGGCCAATAAAAAAATAAAAGGAATTAGGAAACATCCTTCTTTAAAGGAGGGCACTGAAAAACTTCGGTTTTTTTCATAAGTTAAGTTGACAAACATAAAAAAGACGGCTCAAGTTCAGAATATGAATTTTTGAGCCGTCTTTTATTATTTTTAAGGGATATATTCCATCCCTTTTAGTTCAATAGGGTCAATATCCGTTTCACATTTACGGCGAAAATAGCCATAGCCCCTTGTAATTGCATACCAATCAGACCCGAGGAATTGGCTACATCATACCCGTGTCTGTGTTTTAATTCACTATTCTTTGCCTCAATTTTATACCGTTCTTTCGATTTCTCTTTAAAATACTCACTTTCTTGGAATTGTATCTGTTCCGTGTGTACATTTGATTTGATGCTTACGGAATAACTCTTGGTTTTGGCTCCTTCCTTATAGCACCCGTCTCTAAAAGGACAGACTTTACATTTTTCCACATCAAAATAATAGGTATCAACTTGATTTTTGCTGCCCCCTTTTTTTCCTTGCCGAGCCTTTCGTATGGCCATATGACCAGCTTTACAGACATACATTCCAGCGTCTTTATTAAAATCAAAAACATCTTCGCTTTTACGCGTCCCTTGCGTTACCGCTGGATTTAACTTAGCCACAAGCATCATTTCACTTTTATTCGCATACTCGATATTTCCCTTTTCAGAATAGGCGGCATCACCAATGACGGTTTGAATGTCCATGCCGGCTTTTTGACTCTTCTCAATCAGCGATTTCAATTGCTTTCCATCGTTCTTTTCGCCAGTTGTAATAACGGCGGCCGTAATAATACGTTCTTCGCTCATGGCAAGATGTGTTTTGTAACCGAAAAAGGAAGAGTCAGCTGATTTATGCCCAACTCGTGCGTCTGGATCCTTGGATAATTGGAGCTGGTCATTTATATCCTCAATGGTTTCCTTCAGTACATTTATTTTTTCCTTGACTTTAGGATACTCTTGTAGGACTTCATTCTTTTCAATCACCTCGATAAGCTTTTGGCTATAGCTCACCTCATCCTCTAAGACCTCTGTCTTGGACTTGGCTGGCAGTTGATTTTTTATCTGTTCATCCACTTGATAAACGGCTTTTCGAAGCAGCTTTGATTTCTCTGCCAACAGCTCTTTAGGCGTCTTTTGGTTATATCTAGCCTTGGAATGGGTGGAATCAACGATGATAGAATGGCTTTTAATGATTTCCTTTTCAATGGCGATTTCGACCGTTTTATTGATAAGCAAGTCCAAAAGATTAAGATCTTTTAAACGGAGCTTACGGAATTTCGTTAAAGAACTAGGATCTATGACATCATCCTCAGGAGACAGGTCTAAAAAATATTTGAACGACATATCGTACCGTGAGCGTTCCACGATGTCCACATCTGATAAGTCATAAATGGCTTTTAGCAATAGATACTTAAACATTCGGATGGGGTGAACGGCATTCCGTCCATTGTCATGACAATAATGGTCTTTCAGTTCATCATATACGAAGGAAAAATCAATAAGCTCATTGATTCTTCGAAGAATATTATCGTTAGGAACTATTAAATCGTAAAGAGCCGAATAAGGACTTAAGTTCATAGACAGTTGACGTTGAATCATCGTTACACCCACTTTTTTGTGATAAGGTAAGAATTCGACAAAAAAGCCCCTGTTCCTTCCATAGATTGAAGGAACAGGGGCTTTAGTAAGATTTAAGGACTTTTTCAGTGCCCTCCTTTAAAGAGGGGTGTTTTTTATATGTAATTTTCCTGACAATTCGGTTTTTTGATGGATATGAATAAATATTTTTAAGAAAGCCTTTTTAAATTATTGTGATATAATAAATTAGATAAAAACAACAAAAGTGAAAGTGGATTAGTCCTTGTTTATATGGATAAATAAATGAACTATTATATTCATTTTCTTTTCTCATTGTACGAATTAGCAGTGTTTTTGTTATCTATTCTTATACTATATTGATTTATTATTCAAACCTACAAGGATGCGAACATCAGCATCACTTTATTCGAGAATAAAGATGGACTCTTTTTTCAAAGTTACCCAAACAATTGATTCGGATGTTTTAAAGGTGATGTTCTGTTTCGATAATATCTTCAAAAGGAAAGGTGTCTACAGTATTGATTTCGATAAAAAAGTGGAAAAATAATCCTCAGATTTACATGCTTACTGCTTATGTTTTGCTCGTGATACTTGTATTTAGTATTGTCTTTTTATACGGATATATAAGAGTAGAGAACGTACTAATGAAAGAAGCATATGAGATGTTACCGACACATATACAGATTGAACATTTATTTATGGAAGATCAGGATTCTGATAACATTATAGACATTCTAAGAGATATTCCAGTTGGCAACGAGTTTGTCTATGTAAATAATAACGATGCTAAGTCAAGTGCCTTTTATTATAATGCAAATACAGAATATAAAAAAAAGTATGTTTATCAAGGAGTTGATGCCATTCTCGTTCCATTATTAAATAAGTTCCTGATGAATAGTGAATTAGAAAATGTTTATAATATTTACTCGCAAGAAAATATCGGGATTCAGATAGGAGAGGAAGATGGTACAGCCTTTCTTAAGATTGACCACCATATTGAGAGTGATCTATTTACTGGGGATATTACTTTATACCGCGTAGTCAGTATGACATTATTAGATGAATTTAAAACGATTCTTTCTCATTGCCTATTCTTTTTTGTCATATTATCTATGATGATTTTTATTAATTATATGTTAATGAGAAAGCTTTATTATGGCCCACTAGATAAGATGAGAAAGCATTTCTTGGGCATGACGAAATTTAACATGAAGGTATTCACCTATGATGGACCAATGATTCCAAAGGTTCGAAATACGATTGATGTCGTGAACCAGACGGTTTTGGAGCTACAGGATGGTGTGCAGGAAAGTAAAGCCTTCCTTGATGAAATGGTTCATGAAATTAAGAATCCAGCTCATAATATTAAAAATGAAATAGAGCTAATAGAGGATACAATCGATGATGAAGAGCTTAAGAAAAACCTTCATTCCGTTGTAAACGAAACAGAGAATATTACTTCTTTATTGTCTAGTATTAAAGTGACCTATGATATTTATTACTTAGGGGGTTCACCTCCAGACAGTTGGATCAACCCAGTAGGAGAAATTGAGCCTATCTACATAGAATATCAATCGAAATATCCTGAATGGACATTTAGTTTTGAACATTGTGTCAATCCAAACCGTTTAATATGGATTGATAAAGGCTCGATTGAATTAATCATTCGGAACCTGCTCGATAATGCCATTAAGTATTCAAAAGAGGGGTCGTCCATATTCATTGGAATCAGAGAGCAGCAGGATGAGGAGTATCGAATTCTCATTGATGTTGTCAATACAAATTCTAGCATTGAATACCATAAAATCAGCAAAATCTTTGATAAATATTATCGGACTAATAAAGCAAAGGAACAAACGGTTGGGGCAGGGATCGGTTTATGGCTTATCAAAAATCTCACAGATATTTATGATGCAGATGTGAGCGTTCAAAGTTCAAACGAAACAACCGGCTTTATCATTTCCTTTAAACATATAAAAGAAATGGAAAAATAAAATGAATGCGATACTTCCAAGGAGGTATCGTATTTTTGTGTGAAAAGGATTATTATTTCATACCTTCTTCAAAGTATTCTTGATATGATGAAACCATGAAATCATTTGTTAGTCAGGAGGACTATTTATGAAAAACATATTCAGATGGGGAATTATCGGTGCAGGTAATATCGCTCATCGCTTTGCGACAGCTGTTAAGCAGCTTGATGGGATGGAGCTTGCTGGAATCGCAGCGAGGGAAAAAACACGGGCAGAGCAATTTGGGAAGGAATTTGATGTCCCGCAGGAACGATGCTATGGATCCTATGAAGAGCTCGTTGCCAATGGGCAGATTGATGCTGTTTATGTTGCTACTCTACATCCATTTCATAAAGAGCAGGCAATCCTTGCACTCGAACATGGGAAAGGCGTTTTATGTGAAAAACCTGTCACGATGACAAAAGCTGAAATTGAAGAGGTTGTTGCGATTGCGAAACGCGAGAACGTTTTCTTCATGGAGGCGATGAAAACTCGTTTTCTTCCGGTTAATATTCAGCTGCGCAAGCTCCTAGCTGAGGGAATAATTGGAGAGATCAAGTCGCTTCGTGCTGAGCTGGGCTTCAAGGCTGAGTTTGATCCAAAAGGACGTTTATATGATATCGAGAAAGGCGGCGGTGCCTTACTTGATATTGGCATTTACCCAGTGTCCTATGCAGCCTACTTCTTAGGTAATCAGCCTAAATATGTGCAGAGTCAACTAACTTATGGCGTTACCGGAGTTGATGAAAGTGATGCCATTTTACTCGGGTATGAAAATGGCGCAACTGCACAGATTTATTCCACAATTCAGGCCAATACCCATAAAGAAGCTAGCATACTCGGAACAAAAGGACGAATACATATCCCACTCTTCTCAAATGCGCAGTCAGCTACCATCATTTTAGACTCTGGAAAGGAAAGAACACTAGCAGAGCCCTATGAAATCAATGGATTTGAATATGAAATTCGTGAAGTTGTCAGATGCATGAAGGAAGGTTTAGTTGAATCACCATTAATGACATGGAAGGATTCCATTGAAATCATGGGAATGATTGACCAAATCTTTGCTGCTAATCAGCTGAAATAAAGGAGCCTTTATGGCTTCTTTTTTTATTGTGAAATAATTCCAGTTAAAAAGGGGATGGGGGAGGGAAGAAAAAGAATGAAGATGTTTGTAAGGAGGCATGACAGCAATGAAAATACTTCAAGGAAAGCATAAGAAGGATTTATCTAAGCTGACAAAAGACAAAAAGAAAGAAAAGAAGCTGCCACAGGATTCAGAGCATGACATTGAGGAAGTATACGATGAACCAGCCGATCCTTATTTAAAAACACGCTTGAATCATGAAAAGATTTAATTAACCTCCAATGATTTGGAGGTTTTTTTATGAGGAATCATGAATACAGCCATGAATCCAGGAGAACATAATTTGTATAGTAAAGGAGGAATGATACCATGAAAAAGAAAGAAAATCACACGAATGCAGAAGAAAGAAAAACGAAAAATCCACAGCAAGATTCATCATTTAATATAGATGATATGGAAGATGTACCGCCATATGAGCCATATGATAAAAACCGTATTGATACAACGAATTTATAAACATCAAACACATGCTGATTAGGAAAATAGAGTGTAATTACATAAATATATTATGTTAACTAGGGTGTTGAGAAATAAAATAAGATGGAGAGTTGTTCACTAAAGAAACGTTCGTTTCGTCTGAGAGCCAATCTCAAGCAACCTAAATAATGGAACAATAATGGAATCATTGTATATTGCTTGTAGATCAGCAGCATATTAAATCTAATACCAATCGAATGAATATTTCGTTGGTTTCATATTAAAATGAATTAGCTGCGTGTAATAAAATAATTTAATAATAGATGAAAATACATAAAAATTGATATGTGTTAATTACTGCCTAATTTTCTTTGTTTTGTCTCAATTGCTTAAGTAATCTTCTCAAATGAGACATCTGAAACGTTTCAATCATTAACTTCCTATAATACATATTATGTTCGGGGCGTTGATTTCAAAAACTTAATTAGAACGGTAACTTGCCCTTTCCCCTCACCATTCACAGCTTTACATAAATGAATGGTATGCTTTCAGCCTTAACTCATTCATCCCGATAAGTTCATCACTAATCTCCATCCACTCATTGCTTCCACACGCCGATTTCGAAATTTGAATCTAAAACATGTCATTAGCATAGCCAGTGGTAAAATAAAATATGAATGACAAGCTGTAAATTTAGCTTAAATGATTGGTTTTAGTCATAATTCCTATCTGACAGCTTTTTACTTATATTGGTCAGTTTTTGTATATGACTGTTAACTTACAAACCTTTGGCGGTATTAACCTAGATACAAACAAACGGCCTTTTTAGCGATAAACGTAAAACAGACAGAAAAAGTAAATCTTTTCTGTCTGTTAAAGCTATATATATTAGCGCTCAATTCGGTTTTTATAGTCTCGATCCTTGCTTTTATCAATATCAATATAGCTTACGCTGTACTCAATGACATCGTTCATGAAGAGATCATGCTGCTTAGCAAACTCCTTCACCTTAGCTAATAATTCTTTATCATAGGTTGTTTTATACTGGACGCGGTCCTTTGGACGAGTCTCCTTATTGTAGATGATCTCCCCTCTTGATAGCACATTTTCTAAGCCAGTCTCCAATAAATAATTAATGTATGTATCGTTTTCATCCGCCATAACAGCGAGTCGATCGAGTATAGCCTTGCTAATATTCGTTCTAAATTTGACTCGTGATGTGTCTGTCGCCTGAATTAAGCGTCCGTCTACTTTTTTCCACATATCTATCATTCCTTAGTGTTTTCTTATATGAGTAGTATAAAGGATTTGATAAAGTTCTGACAGATAATTTTCGTAGAATAGCCATCATGCCTTCCTTTCAACAGGAACATATGTTCTGTATTGGCGAAATGAACAACCCCCCCGTTTGCTCCCCTTTTTGGCTGCACAATTCCAACATATGTTAAAAATATCGCATCATTCAATATTGTTCGTGTTTTCAGCAAAATGAGTTGTATCCGGCCTGTGAGTGATTGGCATTTTGGTTGGTTAAACACGAACTAAATATCAATAATATATTTAATCATTCGTATTTAAGTAAATTGTTTTCACTTGATGATGATATTTTGATTATTATATGAAGAATTGGCACATAGTTCTTTGAAAGGAATGTTGCTTAACAATGTTTTATAGAATGGTTAAGGGTTGTAAAACCCTTTCAGAAAGGATTAAATAAATATAATGAACATGAAGGAGGATTGCTATGTTTTTGAAGAAAGTTACACTCCTGCCTGAACGTATTCAATATCATGATCAATATCCTTTCTCCATCCCAGCTATTCGGAATTTGGATTCAATTACGTTTAAGAAACCAGTTACGTTTTTCGTCGGTGAGAATGGCACCGGAAAGTCTACCTTATTGGAAGGGATTGCAGCTAATATAGGGTTTAATACAGCTGGGGGCAGTCGCAGCAATGTATACGATGTAGACAAAGCTGATGCTCCTCTTAGTGATTATTTGCGATTATCCTGGCTGCCGAAAATTTCAAATGGCTTCTTTTTTCGCGCTGAAACATTTTATCATTTTGCTACGTACATAGATGAAGTTGATGAGGATGGTTATCAAAGCTATGGAGGAAAGTCTCTTCATCAGCAATCCCATGGAGAGTCCTTTCTCGCATTATTCTCGAACCGTTTCTACAAGAAGGCCATCTATCTGTTGGATGAGCCGGAAGCTGCCCTCTCTCCCGCTCGCCAATTAACGTTTTTACGAGTGATTCATGACTTGACGAAGAATCGTAATGTTCAACTGATCATTGCGACCCACTCTCCTATTCTGCTTGGCTATCCAGATGCACAAATAGTTAGTTTTGATGAGGATCAATTACGTGAAATCACCTACGAAATGACCGACCATTACTTGATTACGAAGTATTTCTTAGATAACCGCGGGAAGATGCTTGATGAGCTGTTGAAGGAGCATGATTGATTTACTTTTTTTTCCGTCTAAGGTGTATCTTCTTTTGCCTACATGATGATTCATACACTATGAAGATTAAGAACATCGTTTTTTATAAAGGTTGTTGGAACTGTTAGTCGATAATTATAAAGAAATCCTCTTTGCTTTCATTTGCATGAGAGGGTTGAACAGTAAAAAGGATGAATAATAGACAACCGAGAACATCTCCAATCATCTACTATTCCTCCATTTATGTAAGGAAAATCATTTATGAGTTCCTTTTTAATTTGCCTGTATAAAACCTAACCTCGGGAGTAAAAGAAAGCCCAATAACCAGCCAAAGGAATGGGTTTTGTAAGCTGATATCGTTCGATGATTGAAGGCCTGTAATCTTAAAGGTCATCAGCAAGCCAAGACTATACATAATGACAATCAATCTTGAATGGACCGATGAAATAGTCCCTTGTTTTCTTGCTGACATTAGCCAATTAATTGGTGAAAAAAGGATAAACAGAATGAGAATGAAACCTGCAGACATCCATTGATTATCAATTTGCGGCAGGATTGAGTAATCATAGAATAATAAAAGGGTGATAAAGAGTATTTCAATAAAAAGTCTCGTGTATTCCCTCATTTATTCACCTCCCATCAGGATGTATAGTTGATCATATATGGTATTCTAACATGTAAGATTTGGAACAATGGTTAAGATTGACGATCATATGCATGTGTAGATGATTCGTTTCTTTTTAACTCAGCAAAAAAGAAGCCTGTCTTCTGCTCCGTAATGACAGAAAACTGGCTTCCCATCCTCACTATTCATTTAACCCTTACACATTCGCTTTATCCCTAAGTGTATGCTTCAGCACCTTCCCGCTCGCATTGCGCGGAAGCTCATCAATAAATTCAACCTCTGTTGGAACTTTATATTTTGCGAGATTTTGCCCGCAATAATGAGTAATATCCTCTTTTGTCAGTGATTTAGCTTCCTTTAAAACAACATAGGCTTTCGGAACTTCCCCATAGACCTCATGCGGTATGCCTACAACGGCTGCCTCGAGAATTTCCTCCATCTGATATAACACTTCTTCGACTTCAATCGGATACACATTTTCTCCGCCGCGAATCAGCATGTCTTTCTTTCGGTCCACAATATAAAGCAAACCATCTTCATCCAGCTTTCCAAGATCCCCGCTGTATAGCCATCCGTCTTTCAAAGCAGCCGCTGTTGCTTGTTCATTCTTTAGATACCCTTTCATTACCTGTGGTCCCTTTACAATGATTTCCCCTACTTCACCAGGCGTAACATCACGTCCGGAAGGATCAACCACACGTACCTCTGTATTTGGGAGAGGTTCACCTACTGATCCAATTTTCTCTAAGGCATATTCATCCTTTAATGTCGTTGCCCCTGGAGAGTTTTCTGTCTGTCCGTAAAGATTTTGAAGCTTAACATTCGGAAAGTGTGCTTTGAGCCGTTTGACTAGCTCATATGGCATCGGTGCTGCCCCATAAGCAAACAGACGAAGATGGCTTAAATCCTTCGATTTCATCAATGGCGTATGAAGTAGAGTGCTATAAATGGCTGGAACACCAAAGAAAAGGGTTACCTTTTCCTTCTCCATCGTATGAAGGGTCTCGGCTGGAGAAAATTGTTCTTCAATGATGACCGTCCCGCCTCGTTGAATGGTTGGAATGGAGAAACAATGGCTTGCTGCACAATGAAAGAGCGGCGTAACGATGTGCATCCGGTCTGTTGCGCCAAGTTCCAGAGAGTCTGCCCATATTTCCGCAATAGACTCGACATTCCTGACAGATAGCATGACCCCTTTAGGACGTCCGGTGGTTCCGGATGTATAAAAGATAACCGCTGTATCATCTGGATGTAAGGATGGAAGCTCAGTATTTGACTTTGATGAGCTTGTAACGGCCTCAAAGGTATTCTTTCCACCTAATTCAAGGACATCTTGGAATAAATCAAGAGAAACATTCTGCAAGCCCGCAGCAAGCTTTATATCATAGATCAGCATCCTTGCCTCTGAATGCTTGATAATATATTCGACCTCTGGAGGAGCAAGCTTTGTATTGATTGGCAGCACAGGCACTCCAGCTAGCTGGCAGGCATAATAGGCAATCAGAAACGAATCAGAGTTAGGCAAATATAGGGCGATAATGTCTTCATTTGTATATCCCTTATCCTTCAGGAAGTGGGCCAGGCTGCAAGCCTTCTCGAAAAATGTACGATAGGTTGTTTCACGTCCTTTAAAGGATGTGATGACGTTGTCTGGATATCTTTCTGCATGCTCTTGTAATTGCTTGGATATAAACATCATTATGACCCCCCTGTCTTCTTAATGAATTGGCTCTTCCTTTAACAATCTTCTTAATACTTTACCTGAGCTTGTTGCTGGGAGCTTATGAATCCATTCAATATGGCTGGGTACCTTAAAAGCAGCCATTTTACTCTTTGCCCATTCTTTTAATTCATTCATTGTCGGTGCTTCTTTGATTCCTGGCTGAAGGACGATAAAGGCTTTTACGACCTCTCCCTTCATTGGATCAGGAACACCAATGACCGCGCTTTGCCATATGGCCGGATGCTCATTCAGCATGGCTTCCACATCCTCTGGAAACACACTAAAGCCAGATGTCTTAATCATTTCCTTCAATCTTCCATGGAAATACAGATAACCATCCTCGTCTATGCTTCCAATATCGCCTGTATGAACCCAGCCATCCTTTATCGTTTCAGCTGTTGCTTTCTCGTTCTTATAGTAGCCCTTAAAGACGGCAGGACTTTGAATGAGAATTTCTCCCTTTTCGCCTGTGAGCATTCCTTCACCTGTTTCAATATCGATGATTTTCATCTTTGTCTCATATGTGGGAATACCGAAGCTTCCCCATTTCACCTTGTCTTTTGGCATGAAGGTATCGCAAGTATGTGTCTCACTCAACCCGTATGCGGCTTCATACAGCCGGGACTCATTCGTCAATTCGGCCCATTGAAAAGCTAATGTCTCTGTAACAGATGCGCCAAAGCTCGTAGATGGATTCTGTTTTAAGGAGGATAAATCTCTTTTCTTACTATCCTCAAGTTTCAGGATGGCAAGATTCATGGGAGCGGTACTATACCAATGAGTGATTTTGTATTGTTCGATGGCTTGTACAGTTGCCTCTACATCAAAGCGGGTCAGCATCACGCATGGCTGGCCGCTGTAGATTGGCAGGTACACCCCCATTACCATACCGGCGATATGACAAAGCGGTGCAATCGAAAGGAACGAGCCTTCCTCAAATTGATTGGCTGTCCACGTCGCTGCAGTCTTGAATAAGCTGCTCCCATAGGGCAACATCGCTGCTTTAGAACGTCCAGTGGTACCTGATGTAAAGACCATCATACCGATGTCTGTCCATAGATCAAGTTTCACATTCCCTTTATAGGGAGTGGAGTAGTATAAAATCCTTTTGAAATCAATCGCATCAGGATGTGTGATTTTTTTGTCCTTTAATTCTTCTGGAATCGGCAAGGTTGGTTTTTTGGGGAGATAATCTGCATAATGAGCAGTGATGGCTAAATCGATGGATGGGATGCTCGAGCGAATGGATGACACTCTCCTATATAGCTCTGTCCCGGCAATGATGGCCTTTGCTTCCACTATATTTAGGAGGTGTTGAAGTTCCGCTTCTTTATACATCGGATTTAAAGGAACAACGATCCCGCCAATAAGTTGAATAGCATAATGAGCGATGATATATTGGGGACAATTCTGCATGTAGAGTGCCACCCGGTCTCCCTTTTTGATTTGCTGATTATGCAGAAACTGAGCAAAGCGATCTACGGAATGATCAAGCTCCTTATAGGAAATGGTATTCCCATAGAATAGATAGGCTGCTTTATCGGGATGTGCTCCAGCATTCAGTTTAAGGTATTCATGGAGCGGTTTTTCACCACATTTGTATGTAAGCTTTGTTGGTACTCCGCTTGGCCAAAAGGATTGATCCTTCACCTCTTCCATCTCCCTGTTCCTCCTTTATGGAATGAATCATAGCTTGCTTATCGCATGTCCCGCGGTTCGTCCCGTAAATAGACATCCCCCTAGAAAGGTTCCTTCAAGCGAACGATACCCATGTATTCCACCGCCGCCGAATCCGGATGCTTCTCCAGCGGCATACAGGCCTGGAATCAGCTGTTGATTCATATCCAGCACCTGGCCATTTAAATCCGTTTGTAGTCCGCCCAGCGTCTTTCTGCTGACGATATGCAGCCTTACAGCTATGAGAGGGCCATTCTTCGGATCGAGCAGCTTATGTGGCTTTGCTACCCTGATTAATTTATCACCCATAAACTTTCGAGAGCTCCTAATGGCGGCAAGCTGCAAATCCTTGCCGAAGGAATTCTCTAAATCACGATCACGGGCTTCGATTTGTGTGCGAATATCGTCAAGATTGATTAAGTCTTCTCCTGTAAGCTCATTCATGCCATTAACAAGCTCCTCTAATGAATGCTTAATGATGAAATCCTCTCCATGGTCTAAAAATGACTGAATAGGCTCTGGTGGTCCCGGTAATACTCGTTTCAGGATTTTTGCAATTGACTTATCCGTTAAATCTGGATTTTGTTCCGATCCAGATAAAGCGAATTCCTTCTCAATAATACTTTGTGTCAGAATAAACCATGAGTAGTCATATCCAGTACTTTGAATCAACTCAAGCGTTCCTAAAGTATCGAACCCTGGTAAACCCGGCAAAGGAAAACGCTTTCCTTTTGCATCAAACCACATCGAAGAAGGACCAGGCAATATACGAATCCCATGATTATCCCAAATAGAGTTCCAGTTATGAATTCCCTCTGTATAATGCCACATGCGGTCCCGGTTGACGATACGGCCTCCTGCCTGTTCCGCTATCGCTAGCATTCTTCCATCAACATGGGCGGGTACACCGGAGATCATCTTTTGCGGCGCTTTTCCCAGGCGTTTTGGCCAGTTTTTACGGACTAATTCATGATTGCCGCCAATCCCTCCGCTTGCAATGAGGATGGCATGTCCGCTATAGTCGAATCCACCAACGACTGTTCGGTTGCTCGGTTCACCCCGCTTTGACGAGCTCGGTGCTAATATGGCACCACTGACCCCGCCGACCCGTCCCTTATCCGTCAGCAATTGATCGACACGATGTCTCGGCTTGTAATCGATTAACCCTCTATCCATATATTGACGCACCTGTTGTTCAAATGGGGCAACGATGGCCGGACCAGTACCCCAAACGATATGAAAGCGGGGGACAGAATTGCCATGACCGTTTGCTAGATGGCCGCCTCTTTCAGCCCATCCGACAATCGGGAAGAAACGGATGCCTAATTCATGGAGCCATTGACGTTTCTCTCCTGCCGCAAATTCAATATAGGCTTTTGCCCATTTCATTCCCCAATCATCTTCCTCACGGTCATATCCGGCCGAGCCTTGCCAGTCCTGCCAGGCAAGTGCCTTAGAATCATGAATACCGAGCCTGCGCTGTTCGGGTGAATCAACAAGAAAGAGACCGCCGAAAGACCACCAGGCTTGTCCACCCATATTGGTCTCAGGCTCTTGATCTAACAGCAGAACCTTCTTTCCTGCCCTTGCTATCTCGCATGCCGCAACAAGTCCGGCAAGTCCCGCTCCAATAATAATTACTTCGTGGTCCATATCTGATGTCCAGCCCTTCCTATGACCTCTATGTACATTTTCTATATGCTGTCATTGCTATAAGTATAGCTACATGCTAAAATACGGTCAATAAGATATGTGAATTGTTTGAAAATTTATACTGCGAATAGCCATTTTTTCCTCTTTACTCAGGGAGAAGGGCCTGATGCCTTGTATAAAAGGTCCCGTATCGATAAAGTACTTTCACTTGCAGTTCCCTGTCCTCCATGCAAAAACGATAGATTGTGTTCGTTGGCTTCCGCTCCTTCTTATAATCCACATTTAAATAGGTTGCTATATTCTCAATATAAAGCTCCAGCTCAATTCGTAAAATCATATTAGGCTTATTCTTTGAATGATTTAATATTGATTGTTGTTTTTTGTATCTTTCAATACTGGTCAACAACTCCTTTTCTTTCTGGGAATACTCGGTTTTATTAATATCGGCTTCCTCCTTTCATGATTTGCTTTCACAAAACCAATAAAAAAAGTCAGAAAAGGTGTGTAAAACATCCTTCTCTGACTTATGATTGGTTCCATGCCCACTCATTGCGATCAGATTTCCTATTATTCGCTTAATATCCTTATCATACCATTATCCAGATTGCTTTTCAATGTGACAATAATTTTCCCAATAGGTCGATTCTCTTATGCTTCCAAAATGAAAATAATATAACTTGAATCTCTTTCAAAATTCCAGAAGGTGAATTCATCAATCACTTTTTTGTTCAAGTGGGCTTCAAAATCCCTTCTGCGTTCTTTGAGAAGTCTCTTCTCAAGATTTCGTTTGGCAATCATTAAATTCTCCTTAAAGCCCAGCTTGATAAATTCTTTCTCGATATTGATCAGTATGCCTTTTCTGACAAGAATCAACTGTCTTTTGTTCAGCAAGTGAGAATAGATGGATTCAGGCTCCTTTTGAGCGATTGCGCTGACCTCAATCATGACCTCCTCCACCTTCTCTTTATTTGGATATGGAACAATTTCACAATCATGACCCTTCATGCGGATGATAAACATCCCTGTCATATGGTCAAGATTCCAGTCATAATTAAATTCGGAAACCGTTTGATTGAGCGTTAGCTCAATGTAGGACGTTATGTCTTTCATAAGCGTTTCCATCATGAGATCCCTCGTTTTATGAACATAGATGCTTTTATTGTTGGCCATTAAGGATTTCTCCATGGGGGAAAGGAAATTTGATAAATGAACGGAGAGGAACGGATGGGACCATGTAGCCAATACATGACCCGGACCCCGGCCGAAATTCTCCCGCAAGAGACGGCCAATATAACTGCTGATTTCTTTCTCTACAGATAATTTATTCATCGTACACCTCAGACTATGAGACTTTCTAAACATTTATCCTCCAATTAATGGATTAAAACATCTAAATGGCGCATTTGCCTGGGAAAATTTATCGAGGAAATTAGCCTAATTGGATGATTGCTAGCTTAGAGATTCTTTCTTTCCTTTAAATAATTCTACATAAGATAGAAAAAAGCCTGCTAATCAGTGCATAAGCACATCTTCAGCAGGCTTCCCTTGATTAATAGATGAGTGTGACTCCCTCTCAATAATTCTTGTCGGAATAAGCACATTTTTTTCAATCACTTGAGGATTCATGATGAGTTCAATCACATATTTGGCTGCTTCAATCCCCAATTCATATGTATGAATATCCATTGTCGTTAAAGAAGGGGTCGTATAGTCAGCAACCTCATAATTATTGAAGCACACGATGGAGGCATCATCGGGTATGCGCATATTCTTTCCTAAAAGCAAACCAGTCAGAATAATGGCGTAATCAATATCAAGCGCCACATAGGCAGTAGGCGGCTCACGTAAAGCATACAGCTCCTCAAGAGCGGTCAATCCTTCCACGCGGCTATATGGCAGCGGCTTGATATAATCAGGTGAAAACGATAATCCAGCACTCTTAAGTGCTTCCTTGTATCCCTTCAAACGATCACTAACGACGTCATATTCGAGTGCCCCGCCAAAAAAAGCAATATGACGATGTCCAAGATGAAGGAGGAATTCTGTCAGATCCTTTGCGGCCTTTTGGTTATCATTATCCACGTATGTGATTCCGTTGCAGTCTTTTCCTGGATGGCCGACGACGACAAAAGGAAATTCCTTCTCAAGCAGATAACGGAGTATTTTATCTCCCTTTCGTGAATACAAAATAATTAATCCGTCTACCTGCCTCCCTTCGACCATCTGAATAACATCCTCAAAAATGGCCTTCTCTGAATCTCCCGTTGTGATGGAGAGACTGTATCCCTCCTCCCTGCAATAAGAGCCGATTCCCCTCATGACTTCCTGGAAGAATGGATTATGCAGGGAGTATTTGGCGGAATGCTTTAACACAATCCCAATCGTCTTCGTTGTCTTCGTTACGAGATTCCTGGCATTGGCATTCAAATGATAGCCAAGTTCTTTCATGACTTTCCGAACTTTCTTTTTTGTCTTATCACTGATGCTAGGACTGTCAGCAATGACTCGAGACACGGTGGAGGGTGCCACATTTGCCTTTTTGGCAACATCTTTTATCGTAACGGTCATGTAAACGATCCCACCTCTATTTTGATGCGGCTATTTAACCGCTCCATCTGAAATTCCTTTAATAATTTGTTTTTGAGCAAAGAAATAGGCAATGATGACAGGAATAATGGATAAGGTTAAACCTGCGAGAGCCAAATGCCATTGCTTCGTATATTGACCAAAGAAATAGAACAATTTAAGCGGAATGGTTTCTGTTCCTGCTTCACCAAGCACCAAGGATGGGAGCAGGTAATCATTCCAAATCCAGATAACATTCAATATTCCCACCGTAATGGACATCGGCTTCAGTAATGGGAAGATGATATACCAAAATACTTGAAAGCGGTTCGCACCATCGATGGTTGCTGCCTCATCCAATGATTGAGGGATTCCCTTTAATGTACCGTGATATAAGAAAATGGACAGACTGCATCCGAATCCAAGATACATGAAAATCAACCCGGCTCTGTTCAGCATACCGAACTGGCCAAATTGAGAAATGAGCGGAATCATAACCGATTGGAACGGAATCAGCATGGCTGCGACAAAGACAAAGAAAATGACAGAGCTCATCTTGCTCTTATTCCTTGAAAGTGCATAAGCGGCCATTGCCGAAAAGACGATAATAATCCCGACACTGACGGCAGAGATCAGCAAGGAATTAAACAAAGTTCTGAGAAAATCGAGCTGTTCAAACGCTTGCAGAAAATTGTCACTCGTAAATTCACCTGGAAGGCCTAGTGTATCAGCAAAGATATCGCGCTTTGTCTTAAAGGCGTTGACGATCATTAAGTAAAAAGGGCTGAGCCATAACAAAGCGAGCAGGATGCCGATAACGCCAATGATGCGTAAATGCCATTTCTTTCTCTTCATTATAGTTCAACCTCCCGTTTCTTATTAAAGTACACCTGCAGTAGCGATACAATCGCCACAATGATAAAGAAGATGACGGCCTTTGATTGCGCATAGGCCATTTCATTATCTGTAAAGGCCGAACGAATGATATTCATAGCCACCATTTCTGTTGAATTATAGGGGGCCCCTCCTGTTAAACTTAAGTTTTGATCATAAATCTTAAAGGAATGGGACAATGTCAGGAATAAGCTGACGGTGAATGCTGGAGCAACGAGCGGGAATGTAATATGACGGAATCGCTGAAATGCATTGGCCCCGTCGATTTCAGCCGCTTCTAGTAAATCACCCGGTACTGCCTGCAAATAGGCAATGTAGATAATCATGATATATCCAGCCATTTGCCAGGCCGTCAGGATGACCATTCCCCAAAACCCAGTCTCAGTTGTTGAAAGCCATCCATTTAAAGCTTCAATGCCAAAAAGATCGCCAATGCTTCCAAACACCTTAATGAAGATAAACTGCCAAATGAACCCGAGAATCAATCCGCCTATCAAGTTCGGCATAAAGAATACGGTACGGAGTAAGTTACTCGATTTTAATTTGGTTGTCACTAGTAGAGCAAGACCTAGGCCAATGATGTTAATTAGCACAATTGAGGCAATCGAAAACTTAACCGTGAACCAAAACGCACTTATAAACGCATCATCATTAAATAGATTGATATAGTTTTTCAACCCAATAAAGTCCAATCTCCCGAGTCCATTCCAGTTAGTGAAAGAATAATAGAATCCGAACAGTAACGGAATGATGACGACAATGACGAGAGCAGCAAGGACAGGTGTCAAGAATAGCCAAAAGGCCCAGTCACGATTTCGAATAGGAATCGCCCTCCTTATAATGAATGTGTGAGGAAAAGACAGCCATGCCACGGCAGCCAAGAGAATGTCGTCCCTCTGCTTTAAGAGCGGCTGGCTGTCTTCATTTGATGAAAGGATTAATTATCAGCTTTTTCTTCCCAGATTTTCTGAGTTTCTTTCACAAGCTCTTCCCATGTTTGATCACCAGAGACATATTTTTGCACGCTTGCTCCAAGATCCTCATTCCATCCGACCGGATAGCCCATGAAGACCCATCCAAGCGTATTTCCGGCTTCTGCATATTTGTAAATTTCCTGTGAAAGCGGATCGGCGATTTTTTCCGTATCATAGCCTTCATAAGCTGGAATAAACTTGAACTCTTCTAAGACAGCTGTTTTACCTTCATCAGAAGTATAAAGCCAATCTAAGAATTTCTTTGCTTCCTCTTGTACGTCTTCATCCACTTTGCTGTTTACAGCCCAGTAGTTTGGTACGCCTACAGGCATTTTCGCTTCATCACCGTTTGGAATAGGAATGATGCCGATTCCTTTTTCAGCTAACTCAGGGTCCATTTCATAAACCGTATTGTAAACCCAGTTCCCTTGCTGAATGAAGGCCACTTTCTCGAGGGAGAAAAGCTCCTCTACTTGCTGGGAGTAGTCAAGACTTGTTGTCGGCTGAACAGAGTATTCATTTTGCAAATCAATCATTTGCTTGAATGTATCTCCGTCTTCAAACTTGATTGACTTTGATTCACTAGCCTTCAAGATATCACCGTCGAATTCATTCGCAAGGAATACATTGGATAAGTGGTTGCCTGTTACCCATTTCTCCTTCACGGGATAAGCGAATACCGCATCAATGTCTAATTTATCTTTCTCTGAATCTAGTTTCTTAACGGCTTCTTCTAATTTGTCATAAGATGTCAAGCTGGCTGGATCAATCCCGGCTTCTTTCAAAATACGTTTATTGTAAATGAAACCATAGCCCTCTTGGTTATATGGCACACCAAGAACTTCACCATCAACTGTGACACCATCAAGCGTACCATCAAGGGCAGCTTCAGCAGCTTTTGTATCACTCAAGTCAGTTAACCGGTCTTTAAATTGCTTCACATCTGTCGGTCCGCCGATATTGAAGATGGCAGGCTCCTCACCGGAAGAAAACTTGGAGGTGATAGCCGACTTATAATCATTCCCTCCGCCGACTGTCGTGATTTTTAAATCTACATCTGGATTTTCCTTTTCATACTGTTCAGCAACCTGTTCAAACTGCTGCTTGAATTCTACTTTGAACTGAAAAATCTCAACTGTTGTTTTATCCCCGCCATCGCCGCCGCTCGATGATGAGCATCCTGCTAAGACAAGACTTGATAAAAGTAATCCAGATAGTGTTCCCTTGACGATTTTACTTTTTAACATAGAGCCACTCTCCTTATGATTTTGTTTAAAAACTTTCGAAAACGTTTGCATTGATAAGTAAAAAAAGAAACTTCTATCACGCTATTAAGTAAGTATTCTAGGGAGTTCAAAAGAATAGTAAACATCTCATAGCAAGCGCTTTCAAAGTTTTTTATATCCTAATATTACCATTAATATACATTGTATACAAATGGTAAGTTTGTAAAATATATTCATTTTGATAGAATAGATAATTTTGGTGAAAACATTTGCACAATGAAGGAGATTATCTTAATTTGCTATCGAAGCTGTACGGAGATGATAAAGGGATAGGGTATGGATTATTATCTACCCTCTTATCGCTTCTTTTATGTGCCTTTCAAGAAATTTATGTACGCCAGTATAGGCAAATGAGAAAACCACCCCATCTTCAATTTCATAAGCTAAACCGAGTTGTCAGAAATATACCTTAGTGGGACATGCCATCTTCTTTCGTTTTCTGAGTTGTATTGGATCCTATTTACGAAGGTTGACTGGACTCCATATGATTAGATGAAAAATCATGAAGAAAGGATGATGTACGTAACGTGAAAATCGCCCTTATATGTACGGAAAAGTTACCGGTCCCCCCCATTAGAGGCGGGGCTATACAAGTGTTGATTGACGGTGTGCTGCCCTATTTAAACGAGCGGAACGATGTAACGGTGTTTGGAATTGCTGATCCTGACCTTGACCCGGCGGAAATCAAAAATGGCATTGAGTATATTCGGGTTCCTCAGGAGAATTATGTAAGTCATATTCATAATGCATTAGCTCAGAAATTCGCTGACGGAGTCTCCTATGACCTTGTCCATGTATTTAATCGGCCGCTTGATGTCCTGACCTATAAATTAGCTCAGCCGAATAGCCGCTTTGTCTTAAGCCTGCATAACGAAATGTTTAAGGACACGAAGATTACACAAGAAGCTGGTGAGGCCGTTATCCAATCGGTCGAACGAATTATGACGGTGAGTGCCTTCATTGCTAAGACGATAACTAATCGCTTCCCGATAGCTATCGGGAAAGTACAGCCGGTTTATTCTGGAATGGACCTTATGAAATATACCCCTATATGGGATGAGAATGTTCAGAGCCTAAGAGCAGAACTTAGAGGAAAATATAAGGTTGATGGGAAAAAGGTTATCTTATTTGTCGGTCGTCTTAGCAAAGTGAAAGGACCTGAGATACTGCTGGAGGCGATGAAGGACGTTCTTGTCGTTCACCCAGATGCCGTTGTCGTCATTGTTGGGAGTAAATGGTTCAGCGATGAAACCATCGATGATTATGGCAAAATGCTCAGGAGTCTTGCTAAATCATTAGGTAGTAATAAAGTAATCTTTACTGGCTTTGTTCCGCCGATTCAAATTCCTACCATGTATTTATTAGGCGATTTGTTTGTTTGCAGCTCTCAATGGGAGGAGCCGCTCGCACGAGTCCACTACGAAGCAATGGGAGCTGGCCTGCCTATCATCACAACCAATCGCGGAGGAAATGCTGAAGTCGTTCATCATAACCTAAATGGCATCGTTTTGGATGATTACACGAATTCGAAAGCTTTCTCAGAGGCCATTATCGATTTATTGTCGAATGCGGACAAAGCAAACGCTCTTTCAAGAGAAGGCCGGAAACACGCAGAGAACACCTTCGGATTTGAACAAGTATATGAACGTTTAGAGAATTTTTATTTGACAGCCATGAATGCAGAAAAGGCAGAAATCATGCCAAGGAGACAGGTCGAACGATTCATAAATTCCATGAATAAACAAAAGAAAAAGAAAAAAAGAAAAGCAGATGGCCGAAAGAGGACGAGAAAAAGAAATGATGATCGGAAGCGGAATAAAAGAAAGAGTCATAAGCATCGGGAGGAAAAGAAATGAGTCACACCTCCTTAAAGAATGCCCATTTAGCCTTATCAGCCTATCCGATCAATAGTACCATGGTGAAATTCCGGCCCCTGAAGAAAAAGACAACCAAAAAATCTGTCTGGGAAATACGAACGAACAAAGGGACGTATATCTTAAAAAAAGTACCTTTGGATAAAGACCGAATTCAGTTCATGGCACATGCCATAGACTATTTAAGGACAAACGGAGTGAAAACCCCTCAGGTTATTCGTACAAAGACAGGAGAAGTTTTCACGAATGTCCATGATGAGTACTATATCGTTTTTGAAGCGGTACATGGGAGGAGCCCCGATTATAAAAAAAAGCATGATTTAAAAAAAATCATGGAAGGTGTCGGCCATTTCCATAAAGGGTCCTCCGGATTTAGGTCGCCAATCGGATATTATCCCTCCTTCCTGCTGGATGAACGAAAATCCAATTACGAGAAGCGATATAAAAGATTGCTTGAATTAAAAAAGATCCGTTTAGAATCGCTATCCTTAAATGAATTCGATCGTCTTTTTCTAAAAACTGTCGATACATTCTTAAAACAATGTAAATCCTCCCTATCCCTTTTCGATAAAGAATCGTATGATACATGGGCAGAAACCATACACAAAAACATCAATTTATGTCATCAGGATTATGCTGAAAATAACCTCCTGATTACCCCTGATTCAGATTTGTATGTGTTTGACATGGATTCTCTGACTGTTGATCTGCCAATCCGTGATATTCGTAAAATCCTCAATAAAGTAATGAGGAAAGAGGCAGAATGGAACCTTGATATAATGCTTAGAATGTTAAAAGATTACCAGCGTGTCAATCCTTTATCAAAGGAACAGTATGAAATATTAGGTGCAGAGCTCATGTTCCCTCATCTATTCTACGACCAAGCCACCACATATTACTACAAAAGGCAGAATAATTGGTCCGAAGAAAAACATGTAATGAAGTTGAAAAACGTGATTTCTACAGAGATGAGCAAAGATAAAGTGCTTCCCGCCTTTCTTCAACGAATGAATGAGGTGATCGATTAAGTCATCAGGATTAAGGGAGGGTAAACATACCGCATACGATAATGGGGGCTATATTCAAGCGTGGAATTGGAAAGAGCTTGAACAACTCATTTCCCATTAACCGATAAACAAATGAATCTCTTATATACTTCTTCTCTATCTTCATTTTGTCTATTCCAGTGTCAAATACCGCTACAAAAAAGAGACAAGTGCTTCATGAAAGAAATTAGCTGCAGCTAATCAATTCGAAACAGAAAAATGAGCAAGATTAGAAAGCTAAGGAAAAACCCTCAATTTTCTATCATCAGCCATCTCCTCTTATGAAGAGATGGCTGATTTTATGCAGGATATTAAACACTTGCATTCTGAAGATAGGAGAATTCTTCACTTGGCAGTATAGCATGATAGGTTTGCTGCACGAACAATTGATCTTCCTTTTCGTATCAGAACAGCTTTTTTTGCTAAACCTAAAGAATCACTATATTTGAGAGACAAGCATTCCTTTATAGCATACGGGCAGCCATAGTAGGAGCGCTCCCGACTTGTTTTCGAAAGGAGGAATAGAAATGACACGAGGTCAAAACGCTTATATGGACAATTCAATTGTCATTAAACGAGCGAAATCAGGACCTTTGGATGGGCTCAGTTTTTCCGTAAAGGATGTATTTGAAGTTAAGGGGCATACGAACAGCGCCGGTAATCCAGATTGGCTGCGAACCCATGAAAAAGCCTCTTCCCACTCTCCTGTTATAGAAAAATTGCTTAATAATGGAGCAAGCATGAACGGGATAACAATCACAGATGAATTAATGTACAGCCTTGATGGAATCAATGCTCATTACGGTACACCGAGAAATCCTAAAGCCCCAAACCATATTCCCGGCGGTTCATCAAGCGGCTCTGCTGTATCGGTTGCAAGCGGAGATGTGGATTTCTCCATCGGAACAGATACAGGCGGTTCCATGCGGATTCCTGCATCCTATTGCGGTATTTATGGATTCCGGCCAAGCCATGGCATCATTTCAACAGCTGGTTGTATTCCTATGGCCAAAAGCTTCGATACAGTTGGCTGGATGGCAAGAAATCCAGATGTTTTAAGAAGAGTTGGTGAAGTCTTTCTAGGAGAGCGCCAATTGAATAGGAAACCCTTTACGACCATTTATTTTCCGGAGCAGATATGGAATGGCCTGCTAGATAAGAGTATCGTGGAAAACGTGAAAGGTAAGACAAACGCACTTCTTTCAAATCAATTTCAAGAGACGTTTATCAACTGGCAGAAAGCCGGCTTTTCACAATGGCCGGAAATCTTTAGAGTCATACAGGGATATGAAGTATGGCAGGAACATGGGGATTGGGTTGAGCGTGTGAATCCTTCCTTCGGACCAGGGATTTCTGACCGGATGAAAATGGCCGCGACCATCACGGAATTTGAAATGAAGCAAGCATGGAAAAAAAGAACGGTCATTGAACAAATGATTACTAACCTTCTTCAAGAAGATAGCCTGCTTATCATCCCGACAGCCGTACAAGGTCCCCCTTCTCTTCAATCCTCTCAAGAGGAATTGAAACAGATTCGCTCAAAAAATCTCCAGTTGACTTGTATTGCATCATTATGCGGCCTCCCGCAATTGAGCATTCCTCTTTTTGAATATAAAGGATGCCCAATTGGTCTCTCTTTTGTGGCCAACCGAAGGGAAGATTTACGCTTATTGAAGCTTGGGGAAGAATTGGCTAACCAATAGAGGAATCGCAAACCGGTATTGCCGGCTGATTATTGGTTTATAGGAGTAATTAGTAAAATCAATACATAGGAGCGTAATGGAGAAACACCCAACATCAGCAAGTTCATTCTTTACTGAGCTTAAAGAACATCTCATGTTCTCTTGTTACCGACTTCCCTTCATTCCCTTCACAAACCAATATATTTTGTAAAGATTACCCAGTCGCATTTCCTTCGCATCTTGTTGGATGACAGACTCTTGATTAGTAACAGGATGAATCATGCATTCACTTCCTCCTAAAAATTTTTTAATGCCAAGTGCCATGACTGGAACCAGCCAGCCTTTGTGCAGGCTCTGGTCTCTCCTGCGATATGGTCACAGCTAATGCCTGCTCGATTTGTTCCTTTGAAGGTGGTGGATTGATCTCTAGCATGCTCCTTTCATCCATCATGAATCTTTTATTTTCATTTTCTCTCTGTGCCACATTTTTTATGGTAGTGATTGACTTCCCATTTACTTGATGTGCCAGAAGGAGACATGATTTAAGCATTTCTCCCTCTATAAGAACCGTACATGCTTGGCATTGACCCCTTCCGCAAGGTTCAAGAGTTCCAAAAAGGAGAAGCCTTTCACGCAAAAGATTCATGACCTTTTCCATCGGATTCACCAATAAATGATACCGAATGCCGTTCACTGTAATGGATAAGGTTATTTTCCGTTTTTGATTGAATGGCAAAACATCAGCTTTCTTAGCCTTCATTCCACCTACTCCTTTCTTTCAAATACGCTAAATCGTTTATAACAAAAGAACCATTTCTTCGTTCATTCCAAAAAAGGAATAGATTGAGGTTTATTTCATTTTGAATGAAGCTTCCCTATTTTGCACGCTAATTGACAGGGAATCTCACATAGAATTTTTTTCAGCAAAAGAATAACGGCTCCAAGCATGGGAACCGTTTTAAAAATGGTGAAATTAATGTGTCATTCTCCTTCACATGCTTACCCGTCTGTCATAAGCAATTGCTTATACCTGTATAATCTTTGAGTTCTTCTCATATTCCTTATGAAGCTGAGCAGCGATAATGTTCTTCTGAATTTCAGAGGTTCCTTCATAAATTTTCGTGATGCGGGCGTCACGGTAATAGCGTTCAATCGGGAATTCCTTGATATACCCAATACCCCCATGGATTTGAACGGCTTTGTCAGCAATACGGTTATAGATTTCTGATCCGAGGAGCTTTGCCATGGCCGCTTCTTTAATCACATTCATCCCTTGGTCAACCATCCAGGCAACCCTGTATGTCATGGAGCGGAGTGTTTCCGTATCAAGGGCAATTTCAGCGAGATAATGCTGAATGATTTGCTGCTCAAAAATCGGTTTTCCGAACTGTTCGCGCTCATGTGCATATTTAGTGGAAAGCTCAAGCAGCTTTTGGCATGAGCCAAGATTTCGGGCGGCAAGCCCCGCTCGTCCGTTAGCCAATATTTTCAGCGCATTTATGTAGCCAAGCCCCTCTGTTCCAAGCACGTTATCATCGGGGACCTCACAATCCTCAAAGAAAATTTCAGACGAATGCGAACCGCGCAGTCCCATCTTCTCTTCTGTTTTGCCGACGACAAACCCAGGAAAATCCTTTTCAATGATAAAGGATGTAATCCCTTTTGCGCCTTTGTCCCGGTCTGTGACAGCCATAACTGTGAACACATCTGCAATTGGGCCGTTTGTGATGTAATGCTTAGAGCCGTTTAAGATATACTTATCCCCTTTTTTGACCGCGGTGGTTTTTAAGGCCGCTGCATTTGAACCTGCGCTAGGCTCTGTCAGGGCAAAGGCACCGATTCGGTCTCCTTTCGCCATGTCCGGCAAATACTGCTTCTTCTGCTGCTCAGTTCCCATTTCAACAATTCCCACTGAACTAATGCCTGTATGGGCCCCAATCACGGTTGTATAGCCATTCGAGGTACGGCCTATTTCTTCATAGAGGGCACATTTACCGACCATATCTATCCCAATGCCCCCGTATTCTTCAGGGATGCTGAGTCCGAATAGACCCAGCTCCTTGCTCATGCTTATGATCTTCTCTGGTATCTCGTCATCCTGTTCAATTTGCTGGGCGAGTGGATCTACCGTATGGTCAATAAAATCCCGTATGGACTTCTTCATTTCAATCAGTTCATCGCTTAGAGAAAAATTCATGTATATCTCCCTTTCTTGGGTATTGTATAAATTTGATATTCTTCAACCATTCTTCTAAAAATGTACCACTATCTGAAATATCTTCTCATTTACGTCAAACGCCTATTGATTACCTGAAACTGTCCGACTGTGTATCCTAATGAAGTCAACTTCCTCCATGAGTGAATTTGCTAAGGCATTCTTTTGTGTGTGCTCCTAGAGCAGGAGGTTCCGTATCACGAGTTGATTCTGACAAGCCAGTAAATTGATTGGCCATATAACGATAGGAGCCATTGTCACTGATCAGGTTCCATTCCTTTAATCCATCCGCATAGGCAAGATCATCCGATTCAAGGACAGGCGCCATGCAGCAATCCACCTTAAGGGCAAATTGAGACCATTCCTTTAGCGTTTTCTCTTTAATGGCCGCGGAGATCTCTTCATAGACTGGATCTCCAGGTGAGGCCTTTGAGAATTGTTTGCTCTTCCAGTCTTCGCGTCCTAGAGCATCACAAAAGTTATGCCAAAATTTCTGTTCAAGTGCTCCAAGCGAGATATAGCGATGGTCAGCTGTTTCGTACAGGGTATAACAAACAAACACGCTGTTTAACTTCTCCACCCCATGTTTTTCACCGGTCAAACTTTCAATTAGAACATGATTAGACATAAGCGGAAGCAGTGATTTCGTTATAGCCAGGTCAATATAGGAGCCAGCCCCGGTCTGCATTTTCTTCACTAAAGCGGCTAATATCGCTTCACTTGCACTGATTCCCCCTATAAAATCAGCTAGTGTATTGCTAGGAAGATGAGGCTTGCCGTTTTCGTCCTTCATTTGAGCGAGCATACCGCTTAAGGCCATATAGTTGATATCATGGCCTCCAAGATGACTGAGGGGGCCGGTTTGACCATACCCAGTCAAAGAGCAGTAAATAATTTCTGGATTCACCTGCTTGATTTCGTCATATCCGATACCGATTCGTGATGCCACACCAGGTCTGAATCCTTCAATAAGTATATCTGCCTCTCGTGCTAGCTCGAGCGCTGATTCCCGGTCAGATGAATCCTTCAAGTTTAAGACAACACTTTTCTTTTTCCGATTTTGGGCAAGAAATACCGGGCCTTGTTCATTTTCATCCAAGGAGAAACGAGCCGGGTCACCAAATGGAGCCTCTATCTTGATCACTTCAGCTCCCATGTCCGCCAGCCGGTGCGTGGCATGCGGGCCGGGTAAATATTGCGTGAAATCCAATATACGAATTCCCTGTAGCATAGTAATCAACTGCCTTTCAGATTTTTTACTGGTTATCATTCACAATAGCTGAATACAGTATTTTATATATAGGCTTTCCACATAATCTCTTAGACTTTCATTCAGGAGACTATTTGATTCAGCTGCCATTGTAGATCCTCCTTGAAGGCCGGATGAACAATCGCAAGCAGTTCTGTACATCTTTCTTTAACTGTTTTCCCGAATAGACTAGCAATCCCATATTCTGTCACAACAAAATTAATCTCTGATTTGGCTGATGTAATAGATGAGGCAGTAAGCTTGATTCTTGATTCCGTTCCTCCCCTGGCAGTTGAAGGCAGCGCAATAATAGAACGACCGCCCTTCGAAAGACGGGAACCTATGATGAAATCCATTTGCCCGCCGACTCCTCCGACAGGATATTTTCCGACCTGCTCAGCATTGACATTGCCTAAAAGATCTACCTCCAGTGCTGAGTTGATGGAGCAAAACTGACTGATTTGGGCAATGACAGCCGGATTATGAGTGTACTCTACCCCTTTAAGCTGAATGGCTTCATTATGATGAGCAAAATCATATAATCTCTTCGTTCCCGTCAAGGTTGTGCAAATGGTTTCGTTTTGGTCTATTTCTTTATAGGCATTTGTCACAACACCTGATTCGATAAGGTCCACAACCTTGTCTGTAATGGAGCCGGAGTGGATGCCAAGATGGTTCTTGCCTTCTAAAGAGCTGAGAATACTATCTGCAAGGCGTCCTACTCCTACCTGGATAGTGGCCTGATTGGGGATTAATTCAGCTACATATTTCCCAATGATGGTTTCTTCTTTTCTTCCCTCTGCTGATTGAACTTCAACCATTGGCCGATTAGATAAAACAAAATAGTCGATTTCGCAAACATTAACGGAGCCATCCCCATTTGTAATAGGCAGCATCTCATTCACTTGTGCGATAACGACCTTCGCATATTTAATGAGGGAATGGATAATATCTACTGAAATGCCTAAATGACAGCTGCCATGCTCATCAGGCGGTGTCACTTGAATAAGCGCAGCATCAACAGGATTTTCTTCGAGCCATATTGGAATCTGAGATAAATTTACAGGCAGGTATTCACAGAAGTTATGAGAATGGGCTTTTTGAAGCTTTGCTGAATGCAGAAAGCTATGAATGATAAAATGAGACTGACATTCCGGCTCTGCATAAAGACAGGGACTGCCGATATTGAGTGTATAAAGAACGGTTTCTTCGAATCGGTCCCTTTGGCGGACCAATTCTTCCACTAGTGTTTGAGGTTCATTGCAAAAGGGAGCAAGAAAGACTCTATCATGTGATTGGAGAACAGAAACAGCTTCGTCAGCCCTAAGCTGCCGCCTCGTATATTCACTCAGCCAATTTGAGAGAGTCATCCACTTACACCTGCAAGTTTTCTATGATGGTCGTTATACCGAGGCCTCCACCGATACATAGAGTCACCATGCCGTATTTTTCTCCTCTTCGCTCCATTTCGTGAAGAAGCTTCGTCATAAGTACCCCTCCAGTTCCGCCTAATGGATGGCCAAGTGCAATAGCGCCGCCATTTACGTTTACCTTCTCGATATCAAGGGAAAGCTCCTTGATTACCGCAAGAGATTGTGCCGCAAATGCTTCATTTAGTTCAATTAAGCCGATTTCCTCAAGCTTAAGGTCCGCTTGCTTCAACGCCTTTCTTGTCGAGGGAGCAGGACCAATTCCCATGATCACAGGAGAGACGCCGGCAGTCGCCTGGGCGATTATTCGGGCTTTTGGCTTCAGCTCATACTTCACACTAGCTTCTTCAGACATCATCAAGATAACACCTGCTCCGTCATTTCTTCCGCTTGAGTTACCGGCAGTTACGGTTCCATTCTCTTTAAAAACAGCTGTTAAAGAGGACAGTTTCTCTAGTGTTGTTTCACGAGGATGCTCATCCACCTTGAACTCGACAATTCCGTTTTTTGTCTTCAGCTCATAAGGAACTATTTGCTCTTCAAATAATCCGCTCACAATGGCCTTCTTGGCATTTTCCTGACTCCTTAGGGCAAATTCATCTTGTTCTGTCCTTGATATTTGATAATGCTCAGCCAAGTTTTCAGCAGTCATTCCCATTGTAAGAGGGCCATATGTTTCCATCGGCTGTGCTCTTGGCTGGCTTTCCGTATTTGGGTCAAGGAGCAGCCCATTTCCTGCCCCATAGCCATAGCGGGCATTACGTAAATAAAACGGTGCCGTACTCATACTCTCCGCACCGCCAGCAATAATGACATCCGCAAACTCGCACATGATTTGCTGATGGGCATTGTTCATTGACTGGAGCCCGGAGCCGCATTGACGATGAATTGTGTAGCCTGATACTTCTATTGGCAGGCCTGCTCTTAATAGGGCAAGCCTCGCGAGATTAGGAGAATCCGTGCTTTGCTTTGCCTGTCCAAGGATGACCTCATCGACCGTATTAGCATCAATCCCTGTTCGAGCGACAATCTCATTGATGACCTTCGCGGCTAAATAATCTACTTCTACATCCTTTAACGCACCGCCCATTCGACCGACAGCCGTTCGGACAGAATCAATAATGACAGGATTTTTCAAATTATTTCCTCCTTCAGCTGGGTGCTCGACAACCCTTTTGCAAATTGAGCCGCTTCTCGGAGTTTTAGCGGATTAATGCCTGTTGCACAGCCCATTTCCTCCACCATGTGCACAATTCTCTCACTGGCTATATTGCCGGTAGCACCTGGAGAATATGGACAGCCTCCAAGCCCGCCTGCCGAGCTGTCAAACTTCGTAATTCCTGCTTGCATGGAAGCGATTACATTCGCAAGCGCCATTTTGTTCGTATCGTGGAAATGGGCCACAAATGTCTGGTCAGGATATTGATCTGTTAATCTGGCAAAGCGTTCATAGACAAACTTTGGATCAGCCTGACCGTTTGTATCCCCGATGTCGACCTCATCAACACCTAAATCAACGAACCGGCTGCAAACTCGGTCAACCTCTTCAAAGGAAACATAGCCTTGGAATGGACACTTAAAAGCCATCGAAATATAAGCCCTGACAAATTTCCCCTCCTGTTTGGCTCCCTTGATCAGCCTTTCTGCCTCTTTGAGCGATTCGTCTGTTGTCCGGTTTACATTTCGTTTATTGAATTCATTGCTTGCTCCGATAAAGACAGCAACTTGAGGAACATCCATAGCAAGAGCTCTCTCCAAAGCTATCATATTTGGAGTTAGTGCAATATACGTCAGACCAAGCTCATTGCAGTAGGCGGCTATTTCCTCGGAATCAGCCATTTGCGGCACCCATTTTGGATGGACAAAGGAAGCCGTCTCTATTCGTTTAAAGCCTGATTCAGCTAATCGATTAATCAATTCTTTCTTCTCGTCAGTCGTGATGGGATTTGGTTCATTCTGCAGGCCGTCTCTCGGACCAACCTCAATAATCTCGACATCTTTTGGAAAAATCATTGTATTTCCTCCCGTTTAATAAGATCTTGGCATGCCTAGTACATGTTCGGATACATAGGACAAAATGAGGTTTGTAGATATCGGAGCAACCTGATAAAGTCTTGTTTCCCTGAATTTCCGTTCAATATCATATTCCTCCGTGAATCCAAAACCTCCATGTGTCTGCATGGCTACATTGGCTGCTTCCCATGAGGCATCAGCCGCAAGCAATTTCGCCATATTCGCCTCAGCACCGCATGATTCACCTCGGTCGAATAATTCCGCTGCCTTTATTCTCATAAGGTCAGCCGCTTCTATTTGAATATGGGATTTGGCAATAGGAAATTGAATACCTTGGTTTTGTCCAATAGGCCGATTAAAGACTATTCTTTGCTTTGAGTAATCAGCCGCTCGGTCAATAAACCATCTTCCATCTCCGATACACTCAGCCGCAATCAAGATTCTTTCCGCATTCATGCCATCAAGAATATAGCGAAAGCCTCTTCCTTCTTCACCGATTAAGTTCTCTGCCGGAACCTCCATGTCTTCCATGAAGAGCTCTGTCGTTGCATGATTCATCATGGTACGGATTGGTTTGATGGTCAGACCATTATCTATTGCTTCTTTTAAATCTATTAATAAGACGGATAGACCATCCGTTTTCTTTTTGACTTGCTCCAATGGTGTTGTGCGGACCAAGAGAATCATCAGATCAGAATGCTCTGCGCGCGAAATAAATACCTTCTGTCCATTGACGATATATTTATCTCCGACTCTTTCAGCAAAGGTTCGAAGCTTTGTCGTGTCCGTGCCTGTGTTAGGCTCCGTTACCCCAAAGGCCTGCAGCCGAAGGGTACCATCGGCAATCTTAGGGAGGTATTGACGCTTTTGTGCTAAACTTCCATGACGAAGCAGTGTTCCCATCGTATACATTTGTGCATGGCAGGCACCTGCGTTTCCACCAGAGCGGTTAATCTCCTCAAGAATAATGGAAGCCTCCATCATTCCGAGTCCTGAGCCGCCGTACTCCTCTGGAATAAGAGCTGCGAGGAAGCCATTCTTCGTAATATCATCCACAAATTCTTCAGGGTAGGCTAATTCAGCGTCTAATTTCCGCCAATACTCATCAGGGTATTTAGCGCATATGCTGCACACACTTTGACGTAGTTCGTCATGAAATTTGGCCTGTTCCTTATGCTCTGCTGCATTCATCCTCATTCCTCCACCCTTAACCGGAAATTTGGTTTTCTCTTCTCAAAAAAGGCGTTCCTTCCTTCGCTAAAGTCATCTGAATGAAAACAGATTCCTTGGGCCAATCCTTCCTCCTCTAATGTGTGTTCAAGATCAGCAAGAATGCTCCTATTGATAAGCTTTTTTGTTAACCCGATGGAATGGGCTGGTCCGTCAGCAAGTCTTCGCGCGAGCTTTTGTGCTTCCTCCATCAACATTTCATCATTAACCACCCGGTTAATCAGACCTAGCCTATGAGCTTCATCCGCTGTAATTCTCTCGCCAGTCATCATCAGTTCCATGGCCTTATGTCTGCCAATCAACCTCGGCAGAAAATAGATTGACCCTAAATCTGGGATAAGACCTACCTTGACAAAGCTTTGAATATAGACAGCACTGCTGCAAGAAAGAATCATGTCACAGGCAAGAGCCATACTGACGCCCGCTCCCGCTGCAGCCCCATTGACTGCTGCAATAATCGGTTTCTCCAGCTGAATCATTGATTGAATCATGGCATGGCCGCTTTGGAGCCTCTTCCTGCCCTTGAATGGATCCAGTCCCTCCATTTGACTTAAATCTCCCCCTGCCGAAAAGACTGGACCATTGCCAGTGAGAATGATGCAGCGGATTGATTCATCCTCACCTGCTTTCGTGAAAAAATCCCTTAATTCATAACGGGTCTCAAGACCAAGAGCATTCCTCACTTCAGGCCGGTTCAGCCTGACGGTACACACGCCACCCGACGTGTCTATCGTTATCGTTTCATACCCCATGAAATTCGTTCCGCCTTTCTTCATTACTCGCCGATAAATTGCGGCTGCCTTTTCTCCACAAATGCCCTGACACCCTCAAGACGATCCTTTGTATTTACACAGCGGTTGTAAAAATCAATTTCAACCTCACGTGCCTCTTTTTCATTCATGCTGTAAAGTTCATCAATGGAGGCTTTGCAATATTGAACGGCAAGCGGAGCATTCAAAGCGATTTTCTCGGCAAAGGCAACGGATTCCTCTTTCATTTTTTCCCTTGTCGTAAGGAGATTGATTAATCCGCATGCTTCAGCTTCTCGTGCAGGGACTTTTTTTCCGGTCAAAATCCATTCCTTTGCCTTATGGATCGGAATTCTTCTCGATAGAAGTCTTGTTCCTCCACCGCCCGGCATGATTCCCCTTGTGACCTCCGGCAGGCCAAAAACAGCATGCTTTGTAGCAATAATAAAATCACAGTTAAGGACAATTTCAAAGCCTCCCGCAAGTGCGTAGCCGTCAACAATGGCGATGACAGGCTGCTTCATATCCTGTATTTGATGAAACATAGCCTCAAACAGCTCATGCTGTTCCTTCCACTCCTCCTCACTCATCCCATTCCGTTCCTTTAGGTCAGCACCGGAACAAAAGGCCCCTTCAGTTGATGAGCGGATGAGGACCACTCTTGCCTCGCTATGATGAATCGTTTGGCAAAGTTCAAGAATTTCTTTCGCCATATCTGTCGTAAAGGCATTTCGCGCTTTCGGGCGGTCAAGAATGATTTCCGCAATGTCCTGATTGGTTCCTAATCGGTTATAATGGACATGATTCAACGACTATTCCTCCCTTATGATTGTTGGATAGATGGGTGGCTCCCTATGACATTCTCGCGCTGCAGTTCCCTTATTTCTTCCTCTGTATATCCTAAGCTGGTCAAGTATTCAGCCGTATGTTCTCCGAGGATAGGTGCATGGGCATACAGTTTGCCAGGTGTTTCAGAGAATTTAATCGGAAAACCAATCTGTTTGGTCACACCCGCAATAGGATGATCTTGCTCTGTCAGCATTTCTCTTGCTTGGATATGCGGGTCGGAGAAGGCCTCCCTCATGTCATTAACCGGTCCAATACATGTATCCTCCATAGATAACAGATCCATCCATTGCTCCTTCGTTCTTTCTAGGAATAAAGCAGTCAAATCCTCTATTAATTGTGTTTGAACGTGCTCATCCCCTTCGTGAAGCGGCTTCCAGTCTGGCCTTTCTACCAGCTCGCAGAAGCGATCCCAAAACTTCTTTTCCGATGCGCCTACTGATAGGTATTGACCGTCCTTCGTCTCATAGAGCTGATAGTAGGCAAATTGGCCATCAAGCCGGTTTTTGCCTCTTTCCGGAACATCATCCGTGACAAAATAATCGGAGGCTGCTGCATACAGCCAGGTGACAGCCCCGTCTGCCATGGATATATCAATGTATTGCCCCTTGCCTGTTTTTTCTTTATGTAATAAAGCCATCAGAATGCCGGATAAGGCCATGAGCGACCCGCCTCCGATATCAGCTATTTGAACGCCAGGTATCACAGGCTTTCCATCCTTCTCACCATTTAGAGAGAGGATTCCGGTGTATCCTGCATAATTGATGTCATGGCCTGGGAGTAAACGATAAGGCCCTGTTTGTCCATACCCTGTCAAGGAACAATACACAATTCCTGGATTAATCTTTGCGATTTCTTCATAGCCGATACCGAGTCTGTCCATGACACCCGGCCTGAAGCCCTCAATAATGACGTCAGCTTCTCCTGCCATTTTGTTAAATATAGCCATTCCAGCTTCTGTTTTCAGATTCAGCTCCACACTTCGTTTATTGCGGTTGACTGTCAAGTGTCTAGCCCCAATGCCATTGACAGCTGGTTTTCTGGAGCGTATGTAATCTCCTCTTCCAGGCTCTTCGATTTTGATGACTTCTGCTCCGTAATCAGCAAGCATGAGCGTACAATAAGGACCTGGAAGAAGTCTTGTTAAATCTAATACCTTAATACCGGTTAGAGCTCCCATTTTGCGGTCTCCTTTTCATTCATCTCCCTTTAGCTTCCGGCTGATTTCCATTGCCGCTTCCTTGATCAATAATCCCTTTCCCTCTAAATCTGCCTTATCGTGCCGAGAGGTAAAGCCAATCAGTTCAATCGACATTTCAACCTTATCTCCATGTGTCAAGAGTGGCGCCGCTATCCCGCATAACCCTTTTACATACTCCCCGTATGTGATGTGGTATCCGCGTTTTTTTAGCGTATCTAACTCCTTTTCCATTGCTTCGATTTCTGTCTCGGTATAGGTTTTAAGCCCCGTACCTGCATGCAGAATGTCTTTCCTCTTTTCCTTATCCAGATAGGCTAAAAGGCAAAGTCCGAAAGATCCGTCAGAAATCGAAAAGTGCCGGCCGACTGAAACCGTAACACCGAAATCGCTTGCCTCAGCCTTGCTGACGATGGCAAGCTTTCGGTCGTTAATCTTATTGACGAGGATTGCGGTCATCTGTGTGTCCTTTGCCAGTCTTTCAAGATAAGGCTGAATGATGAGGAGGTAATCAAGATGTTCTTTTGCACGCTCACCCAAAACAACAAGATACGGCCCAAGCGTATAGCGCTTTTTATCCTCCATGTAACGCACAACAGCCATCTCCTCCATGACACGGAGCAATCGATAACAGGTCGCTGGGTTCAAATTTAGTGCATTTGATATTTCTGTAATGGTTGATTCCTTGAAGCGGTTTCGGCTAAGCAGGCGGAGAATGGAAAAAGCATTTTCAAGAGCGGGAACGTTATATTTTTGTTTTTCCTTTGCTTGATTCAAATGAGTACACCTCAAATTGAAAATATTGGTAATACCAAAATTTTATAGGCGAAAAAACTTTTCGTCAATAAAAATTCCCATTATTTAGATAATTAGTGCATTCCTCATAGAAAATGGCCTAGATTATGATAATCTCAAAAGCTTAAAGGTTCCAATCGTTTTAGCTTTTAGCGCTCCATCCTCATCCTCTAGAAAACCTTCAGCCATAACGATGCTTTTCCCTGAATGGATGATTGCTGCTCTAGCTATGATATTCTCTCCTGCTTGAACCGCAGCTAAATAATGGATGGACATATTGACGGTGACTAACGGCGTCCCGCTCACAGACCTGATTGTAGCTCCCATAACCGAATCAAGCAGGCTGAACAATACCCCGCCATGTACAGCTTGATTGACATTAAGATGATGGTTTTGCACCTGCAGCGTGCAGCACACATTTCCCTCTTCAAAAATATCTGTATGAATATTCAAGTGCTTATTGAAGGCACTATTCTCAAAAATTCTTCTGACATCATCCAATGATTCCATTCATGCGGCCTCCTTCTATGAAACTATACATTCATTTTTTTACCGTAAATTCTGCCACAAGCTTGACCTCTCCTTGGTCATTCACCGCTTCTGCTGTACAAGTAAAATAATCGGCATTCTCTTGAAGGATTTGTCCATTAACGGTTATTCTTTCACCAGGTCGAGTCATGGCTTTAAAACGTGCTTTATAGGACCTGAGGTCATCAACAGAAACCCATTGGCCAATCGCCTGACCGACAAACCCCATGATCAGCATGCCGTGGGCGATCACTCCGCCAAGTCCTGCCTCCTCTGCAAAGGGAACAACCGTATGAATAGGGTTAAAGTCACCTGAGGCTCCTGCATAGCGAACAAGCTGTATATGGGTTACCGGTTCCTTGATGAATGATTCAAATATGGTTTCCTTGTTCATCCTTTTCTCTCCTTTTGCCTCTCGATTACGGTCGAACGACTGATCAGGACAAGCTCATCATGTTGATTCCGATATTCCTTTTTCAATACGACAAAGTTCATGGAGGATTTCTCATAGACATCCTCAACAATGGTTGAAACCGTAATCTGGTCACCAGGATGAATGGTCCCTGTATACTCATATGCCTGTTCCCCGTGAAGCACCCGCTTCACATCCAAATTTAAAAGGTCAGCTGTAGAAGACCCGCCTCCCCAGAAGTCAATGACCGTAGGAAATGTCGGAAGAATCTTCGTCCCATTTAAATATTCCTTCCGCTCATCCCCAATAGCGATGGCAAATTCGCGAATTTTTCCTTTTTCCACCTCAAATGTATACGTTTCAAGCTTAAGTCCCTTTTTCTCGAGTAATTGTGCATCCATTTTGATTCACTCCTATCGAAATTCATTCATTTACGAATCAAGGAAATTCTCCTAAGAGGCTTCTTCCTTGTATTTAATACATGCAAGATTTATGCCAATCAAATAGATAGATATTCTTCGACGCCTTATGCCCTCGAATTGTTTGAAATACGGACATTTGTATAGATGGATGCGATAGAATAATGGATTGTTTCCTCCCCCTAAAACATTTTTGACGAAATCAAAAAAAAGAATCCATTGTCATCAATGGATTCTAAGTAAACTCAAGAAAATTCCGGTTTTCTTTTTTCTACGAGTGCTTGAACACCTTCTTCATAATCTTTGAGCTCCGTAATGATGCCCATGGCAGATGAAATCATATCAAGAGAAGTCTTTAAGTCAAGCTGTCTGCTTTGATAAACTGCCCGTTTCATGAACCGCATCGTTTCCTTAGGTCCATTTTTCAATCTTTCAACATAATGATCCGTAAAGGATTGTAGTTCTGAATCATCGATGACATAGGTCAGTAGACCGAGCTGATATGCTTCCTCTGCCGTCAGTACTTGTCCGTTCCATAATAAGTCCAGTGCTTTATCTGTCCCAATCAGCCGCGGCAAAAACCATGCTGCCCCATCTCCAGGTACTATTCCTGCCTTCACATAGCTTTCCGCGATTTTTGTGCTTTTTGCTGCAATTCGGATATCACAGGCAAGTGCCATATCAAAACCTGCACCAAATGCAGCCCCATGCAGCATAGCAATCACAGGGATATCAATTTCTTGGAGCAGGAGTGGAATGCGCTGGACATTCTTCCATAAGGAATTCTTTCTAGCGAGAGCGGTTGACGAATAATCATTCGATCCATCATGATTCAAAAATCCATCCCCTCTAGCCATTGCTTTAATGTCTCCTCCAGAGCAAAAGGCACGGCCATTCCCTGAAATCACCAAAACATGTATCTCATCCGAATCACGTACTTCCTCTAAAGCCTTGATCCAAGAATGAATCATATCCTCACTAAAGGCATTCATTTGCTCAGGTCGATTCAAAGTGATACGGGCGATATTATTCGTAACGGTAAATTGTAAATCGTTCATGTTCTTCCCCTTTCCCTTCCCTTTGCTTGGTTAAATAATTCCATAAACCGTTTACTCCCCATTTTCGCAAGTGATGAGCGAATGTATTTGACCAGTCTGCTTCTGTGCCAAATTCATCCCGATATGACCACAGTCGCCTTGTAGAGTAATGAAGGCTGTGCTCTTGCGTAAAGCCGATAGCCGCCAGGATTTGGTGGGCAATTTTTGCAAATTGGCCAGCGCCCTCATTCAAGCGTATCTTGGCTAAGGCGATTTCAGGAGCAAAACGGGTGTCATGTACGCTGGAAACAGCATTTTGCAAGGCGGTCTTGGCGGCGGCAAGCTCTCCGGCAAGGGAAGCGATATGATGCTGTATGGCTTGCTGGCGGGAAAGCGGCCGGCCAAATTGATAGCGTGTTTCCACATGCTCAATCACTAACTCCATGATTCTCTCCATCGCTCCTGTCATTTGCGCTACCCTTGCTGCTGCTCCAAGAAAAGCAGCCCTCTCATAAACGGCAGTTGGAATGGACATATGCTCTAATTGATGGAGCGCGAGCTGATTGATATGAAGGGTATCCCTTGGTTCTCCCGCAAGATTTGCCGCTTTCTCAATCATCGTTAAGCTGACAGGAATCTTTAGTAATTCGATTTCTTGCTCAACTTTTAGAAAGGCAATCACATACTCTGCATGTCTTCCATATGGAACGGATGGAATCTTACCGGAAACGCAGATTCCGTCAAAGGTTAATCCATTTTTCTCAGGCTCAAACAAGCAGGATAGACTCTTAACCGCATCATTCGCCTCCATGCCCAGCTCAGCCAGCACCCAATTACTGATCAGTGTTTCAGCCAACGGAATCGGAGCCGAATATTTACCGGCAAGCTGAATCAGCCTAAAGCCATCAGTGCAATCTCCTCCATGACCTCCTTGTTCCTCACGAACACCCATTAACAGGAGACCGGATTCCTGCAAGCCTTTCCAAAGGTCAGCAGGAAAATGGCCTTTCTCTGCATTGTCTATGATTTCTTTTTCTGTATGCTTAGACAATATCTTTTCTGCACTCTGCAGAATAATGGCTTGCATATCACTCATGCCTTCAGCACCCCCTTCGCAATGATTCCCCGCAGGATTTCAGTCGTTCCGCCCCTTAGCGTAAATCCTGGGGATTGCAGGATAGATTCAGCCATCAGTCTGCTCAGGCGGTTTGTGGAATGAATAGACGGGATAACCGACGTATAGTCCCTGGCTAATTCCGCTATTTCCTGTTCAAACTGAGTACCCATATCCTTAACGAGTGATGCGGTGAGATTAGATGGGACATCCTTCTCCAATTGGACAGCAATTCCGAGGGATAGATTCCTCAGGCTCCATAGCCTTGCCGCGAGCTTGCTTACGGCCATCAGCCCATGATGATCTCCGCTCTCAAGCAGGGAATTGATTAATTCATTGAGCAAAGGGAAGGTGCTGAGGAAGCGTTCGGGACCGCTTCTTTCATAGGCGAGCTCTGCCATTCCTTGTGCCCAGCCATCCCCTTCCTTGCCAATCAATCGCTCGTCGGGAATGAATACATCCTCGAAAAACACTTCATTAAAATGATGCTCCCCTGTCATGAGAATAATGGGACGGATGGTAATTCCCTTTGCGGATAAGTCGACAATCAATTGACTCATGCCTGCATGCCTGTCATTAGGGTCTTGGTCAGCGGTGCGGCAAAGGGTAATCATATAATGCGAGAAATGTGCCCCGCTCGTCCATATCTTACTCCCGTTTAAAAGCCAGCCGCCATCTGTTTTACGGGCCCTGGTTTGAATGGCTGCAAGGTCAGAGCCTGCATTCGGCTCACTCAAGCCGATGCAAAAGAAGCTTTCACCACTTGCGATCCTCGGAAGGAAGAAATGCTTCTGCTCCTCTGTCCCAAACTTCAAAAGAAGCGGTCCTGATTGCCTGTCTGCGATCCAATGTCCTGCAACCGGTGCTCCGAAAGCCAGCAATTCCTCCATAACAATATAACGCTCCAAGGAAGTCCGCTCATGTCCCCCATATTGTCTCGGCCATGTCATGCCAATCCAGCCCTTTTCCCCTAACCTTTTGGAAAAATCGGCTGAAAACCCGCTGAGCCAGCAGTCGCATTTGGATTTAATTCGTCCCTCCCTTTGTTCAGCTTCCAAAAATACCCACACCTCTCGGCGAAGCTCGTTTGCCTCATTAGGCAAAACAACGACAGGCACATCTAATGCTTTCATGATCCTTCACCAGCCTTTCTCATATTCTCGTTTCCAGAGCATCTTTTAACTGCGATGCCTTTACAGGATGCCGTTTATCCGGCTTAGCAAACAACAAGAATAACACGCCTCCTATTAACGCTAAGCCAAAGGCCTCGAGCGGTATGTATTATCCAAATAAACGAGTGGCGGAGCACATATATAAAGCCTCCTAAGCCTCTCCAGAACGCCACATCCCATCTGCTTACCCGGCCTTTCCTCTCTATGAAGCTATCCGCTTTTTTACTATGCAATTTGCATGCCAATCCCCATAGGTATAAGGAAAGGAATTTGGAATAAATTAAGGGGAATAGGCACTTTTTGTTCATGAAAGGAGGCCGTTTCTGATTTTTCTACATACCAAAAAAATACCGAAAAAATATAAGAAGCTTCAAAAGGATTTAAAGGAACGTCTTCATACTACAATTCCGCCTCTCCCTCTCTCACTCTCAGCAAAAGAAGAAAAGCTGGTTGAGGATATTCAAGCGGAAACGAAACGGCATAATCGGAATAATATCAGTCGCACCACAGCCTACCTCGACTATTATCGAAGAAATCCTGAGATTCATTGGTCCCTTTTAGCCCATATGGTTTCTCGAAATACTGGCTGGAATATGACTGATTTAAGGGGCTCATTTCTTCCGCGAATAATGAGCAGCCAAGAATGTGATGATTTCTATGCCTTATTAGAAAGGGGGAACTGGATTATCTTCGAGGATGCATACCCTCAGTTACTGCTATATGAGAAAGGAAAACAGCATCGAAAAAATTATTACCATCTGCTTCCTGCCTTTCATGTATCTGTCTTCATGCAGGTGCTTTGGCCTTTCTTTCTTGATGGAAATGATTCAGAATTGATTACTCTGGCATTAGTCGTGAATGAACAAAACCATTTGGAGCAAACCGTTATGAAGAATGGGTCATTCAAGAAAACGGTCTTTGACAAAATTGAATTCATGCTGCAGGATCTCCTGTCCATGAATCAAATAATCTTCCCCTTAGTAATAGAAGGTGAACGCATAAAACTGCGGGGTAAAACGATTCATCAGTTTGAAGAGCTTCATCAGCGAATTCAAATTGGCCGCGATTTGTATGCCCTTTTATTCCACGAAAAAACGCTGAACAGGACCATTCACTGGGCTTGCCAAACTCCCCATACTGGCTCACGAATGGATTTTTGGTCTCATTTGTTCAATCTTGTTAATGAGGAGGTTCCTGGTAGGAAGCGAATGCACAGCCGATTCAAAAATGGTTCACTTAAGGAAGGGGAGGCTCGGATATATAGCCCCATATGGCAAAATGTCTGGAAGGATACGCCTCATTCTTCACCAGCACAACGGGATTGGTTCCAAGATACAGATGTCCTTTCCTACCTGGAAAAACCGAAGATTAATGTAGAGGGCGACATTGGGAAAGAGTATTGCCGTACACTTGAGAAGCTTGAATACGCCGTTATGGCTAAAAGTGTATCCACTCTTTTTTAAAATTAAGATTCAAAAAATTTAATTATTCAAATATTTGATATTTTTACACAAAAATAGGAAAATAGAAGAGCACCAAAAAGATTTTGAGCAAACGGGGGGGAATTTATGCACGCACAACAAACAAATTGGCAGCCTGAAGCACCTGTCTCGAAGAAATCGGTCATTGGGCCAGGGTTAATCGTTGCTGCCACAGGGGTAGGAGCCGGTGATCTAGTCGCTGCTCTTGTTGCCGGGACGAATTATGGTCTCGTCTTCTTATGGGCGATTATCATTGGCTCCATATTAAAGTTCGCGTTAAATGAAGGGGTTGGCCGCTGGCATGTGACAAGCGGCAAAACAATCTTAGAAGGCTGGCACATGATGGGGAAATGGGCCACCGGATACTTCGGCGTCTATTCAATCATTTGGGGATTCGTCTATGGAGCAGCAGGAACAGCGTCTTGCGCGCTTGCAATGTCGGCACTCTTCCCGCAATTATCATTGACTCAATGGGCCATCATCCATGGTATTGCCGCTTTCTTGCTTGTCTGGTCAGGCAAATATAAGATCTTTGAATCTGCGATGAACGTATTAATCGGGATTATGTTCATCACAGTCGTCGGCTGTGCAATCATTATCATTCCTCAGCTGGGAGGCGTTATAGGGACAGCGGTTCCTGCGTTGCCAGAAGGCTCGCTTCTTTATGCACTTGGTCTTATCGGAGGAGTAGGCGGATCACTTACCATGGCTTCCTACGGATACTGGCTTCAGGAAAAGAAATGGACTACGCCATCATTTATCCGAGTCATCCGTGCGGATTCAGCTGTAGCTTATATCGCAACCGCCATCTTTACGCTATCCTTATTAATTATGGGCGCAGGTTTATTATATGGAACGGATGTTAATATTGCCGGTGAAACCGGATTAGTAGATTTCGCTGGAATTATCGGAAATGAGCTGCATCCTGTTGTGAAATATTTATTCTTAATAGGTTTCTGGTCTGCTTCCTTCACCTCTGTATTGGGTGTATGGAATGGAGTTCCTTATCTATTCTCCGATTTCATTCGTACCATCACCCATAGTAAGATTAGTAAGGATGAATTAAGCCATACAAAATCTTATCGTTTCTTTGTTCTTTGGCTCACATTCCCGCCGATGCTTCTCCATTTCCTTGGGAAACCGGTAGGGTTAATCATCGCCTACGGAGCACTTGGAGCGATTTTCATGCCATTTTTGGCTATCACATTGATCTACCTTCTTAACAAAAAAGAGTATGTCGGTACAGTCGACCGTTCCCAAAAGCTTTCCAATATTGTTTTATCGGTCAGTATCCTTCTCTTCCTCGTTCTCGCTGTAAATGAGTTAATCAATATTTTCTTTTGAGTAAACGTTTACACGACATCTGCTTAACTCTTTTAGAGTTAAGCAGATTTTTTTATTTTTGCTCGTAAAAACTAAAGAAAACCCTGTGTATCAGGGTCTTCTAAAAGTTAAATGGATTATTGTCGATCACCTGTTGGATTTCCTTATCCTCGAGATGTGTATAGATTTGGGTCGTGGATATATTGGAGTGGCCAAGAATTTGCTGCAGGCTGCGAATGTCCGCCCCGCTCTTATACATAATAGTCGCAGAGGTATGCCGCAGTTTATGGGGAGTCAGCTTATCCTTTCGCAGACCAGACTGCTCATTGATTTTCTTCACGATCCTTGCCACCTGCTGACGTGTTAATTTCGTTCCCTTTTGAGAGAGGAATAAATAATCCAATGTCTCTGCCTTATGAACCTTGATTCGCTCATTCTTCAGATAATCCGAAAGTGAATCTCGGCATGCTTTATTCAAGTATACCGTCCGTTCCTTATCCCCTTTACCTGTAATCCGGAGCGCTTGGCCTTGAATAGAATTCATTTTCAGACTGCACAGCTCTGAAACCCGTAATCCTAAGTTCAAAAAGAACATCATCATGCAGTAGTTACGGTAATAATGATGATTACGCTCAATTCCTCCAAGGAAGCATTTTGCCTCCTCTAGATTCATATATATTGGATTTCGCTTACTCAGCTTCGGACTTTCTAGCTCTTCTGCGATATTATCCGAAATCAGTCTTCTCTTCCCCTTCAAATACTTAAAAAATGACTTCAGCGTCGCCACCTTCCTAGCCCGTGCTGACGCGCTATTATCTCGAACAGACTCACAATACTCGATAAACAGATAAATATCCTCCAATGATATCTCTCTAATCGTTTCAATCGTAAGGTCATGAATGGACACTTCACTTATCTGTTCCACCTCTAGGCCTTCATATGTAACTTTCAAAAACCTGAAAAAGAGCATTAAATCGTACTCATACTCTTTTCTAGTCCTCATCGACTTCCCTTTAATCGTGGTCAAATAAATAAGGAAATCTCTCACAATCTTAGGCTGTTGTCCCTGCAATGCCCCCACCTCTCTCTATATGCCCCATATTATAGCATAAAAATGTTCCCAAATTCATATTTGGGAACATTTTAAGTGATGCTGCTTCTTTATAACCTAGAATATGGATAAAATCCTCCTTTAATTATAGAAGCCATCTCAGAATCTTTTTTCAAATCAATTTAATGTCTATTATTGGCTTTGATAATTCTGTACAAAAGACACCTTTTCACTAAAATATGGATGTTGCTGAGAGGCTCTCAGACGAAATTAACTTTCTCTAGACGAATATATGTCCGATTAGATTCATTTCAGCTTACCCTTCTATTTATTGATTGAATGGAATCTTTCTTTAAAAGATATCTTTGAATTTTCCCGCTTGCCGTTTTCGGTAATTCCTCCACAAAGTCAATTTCTCTAGGATATTGATGCTTCGATAAGCGGCTCTTCACATAGTCAATTAATTCATGGGCCAGCTCCTCTGTTTCTTGATATACAGGGATTAATACACCAAAAGCCTTAACCACTTTTCCTTTATGGGCATCCGGCTTTCCAATTACGGGTGCTTCTGACACCGCTTCATGTTCAAGCAAACTGCTTTCCACCTCGAAAGGTCCAATTCTGTAACCCGCACTCGAAATAATATCATCCGATCTTCCTTGGAACCAATAGTAACCATCCTTATCAATGGCAGCTAAGTCACCTGTTTTAAACCATTTACCGATTTTTTCCTTCGTCTTTTCAGGTTGGTTCCAATAACCTACGAAGAAAAAAGGGAAAGAATGAGCATTAACAGAGATTTCACCCACTTGTCCTCTTTCCACTCTATTCCCCTCGCTGTCGAGTAAGGCAATATCAAAACCTGAAGAGGGCTTACCCATAGAACCCAGTTTAATGTCCATTTCTGTACTAGCAAAATTATTGATAATCATCCCTGTTTCAGTAGGACCAGGTAAATAAAGATGTGAAAATTCACTTGTAAATATATTTTACGTTATTTTTTATGTCCACTTTCCATACAACCATATATGCCCCACTGTCTGCTTATTCGTCTTTTGTCCTAGCAGCATTTTTTAAGCCATAAAAAAAAGACAGCGGATAGCCGCTGTCTTCTCTACACTGCTCTACTTAAGCAGCTGTATTCATTTCAGTTTGCTTTGGCATGGTTAATTTTCTATAACGATAGAAAACAATCGATGCCAATACAATGCCTAATGCATTAATGCATAGGGAAAACATAAATACTCCTGTTACATCAACATAACGTGTGATCAAGCCTGTTACAAAAGGAATACCGGCTGTTGCCAAGCTTGTTGCTGTGCAGTGGATACCGGTCATTCTTCCTTTGTTCTTCCAGAAGAAATCACATAAAACACCTAGTGCTAATTGCATAACGCCAGCTAGAGAGAATCCGATGACAAAAGCCAGAATGGCTACTAGCAACGGTGATTTTGCATTCATAAGCAGGATGGTACCTGCCATTGTCATGATTGGGTAAGCTAAAATGACATGTGTTGGCTTCAACCATTTACGCAGGGCGATTGCGACAAGGATGACGGATATGAACGCACCAATATTATAGTAGCTGAGGAGCTTTAAGGAGCTCGTCAATGACATGCCGATCACTTCTTCTGCGTAGGTCGGCATCCAGATGTTCATCAAATACAATAAAGCTGGAGCTGTAAAGCCTATTCCAATCAAAGCAAGACCTTCGATTTGAAACTTCGGTGCTTCCGTAAATTGGTTAAGGGCTGCTTGAGTAGCTTCTGAGTTTGCATTTGTTTCCTTAGAGTATGGAAATTTTGCTCTTGACAGGAACAATGCACTTCCGATAAAGATCATAGCCGGAACAAAGAAGGACCAGCCAAAGAAAATGCCGTGGTTCAAGAAAAATGTAATCATGAACGGCAGAATCAATGATCCGACGGAAATAAACGCCTTAACAGAAACAGTTGCTGTACCAGTGTGTTTCGGGAATGATTCCATCACAGTTGGATAGGTTCCAGCATCTAGGAAGGCATTTGATAAACCGCCTAGGACGGCAAACATAAGGGCAACCTCATAATGGGTTGTTAATGGAATTCCAATCAAAAAGGCAGCACAAAGCAAAGCACCTGTAATGACAAATGGCTTTCTTCCGATCTTATCGGAAAGATGCCCGGATATATATAATGAAGCTAATCTACCAATACCATAGGCGGAGACGAGAAAAGAAACACCAGCATTATCGGTTCCGAGCCTTTCAGTCAAGAAGCTCATATTTTGAGCAATCATGATGTAGGCCATACCGAATGCGAAGTAGTTTATATAACTGCCAATGGCTGCAGCGTATTTACTATTCATTGATAGACCTCCTATTTCTTATAGGCAATGCCTATTAATTTGACCGAGGAATAGATATTCCTGTGTTTTTTTGTCAAAAATATATCTACTAGACATTAGGCCTAGTAGATATATTTCATTCAGTAAACAGTATAGGGTTAATTATGCAGCTGTACTAGCTGTAGTATTTTCCACTTTCATGACTTTACGGTAACGAACAAGCACGACAAGTGATAAAAGAACACCTGCAGCTGCTACTGCTGCACCGAAAAGAATAACGTTTGTAATGTTTGTGTTAGCAATTTTACCTGTGATGGCAGGAACAGCCGCACTTGCCACAGCAGACATAGTCATAAAGATACCTGTTAGTGTACCTTTGTTGCCGCGGAAGAATTCAGCCATAACAACAAGGGCTAATTGAAGCACACCGCCTGCTGCGAAGAAACCGATTAGGAATGCGCCGCTGATAACCATTGCTGGTGTTTGAACAAAAGCAATGCCAAGGAAAACAAGTAATGACATTAATGGATAAGCAAATACAACATAGACAGGCTTGATTATGCTTTTTACAAGATAAGATGTAATAAACACAGAAGCTAGTGAACCAGCACTATAGTAAGAAACCAATTTCAAAGAAGAAGCATTAGCCATGCCGATGACTTCTTCACCATACGTTGGCAGCCAAGTTTGAACAATCAAGAATGTTGCTGTAGCTGTGAAAGCGATAAAGATGATCGCAAGTCCTTCAACCCAGAAGTTAGGTTTTGAAGCAAATACTTGTTCAGCAACTGTTTCTTCAGCTGATTCTTCTTTTTGGTTTGCTTTCGGGAATGGCAATTTGATCATGAAGATACCATTCAATACAAAGATGGCAACAGGGATTAAGAATGAAATTCCATAGTACCAGTCATTAGCAATGATCATACCGATGATAACCGGTAATGTGAATTGACCTGCAGAGATAAATGCTTTAAGCAAGATATTCGCTGTTCCAGCGGATTTAGGGAATGATTCCATTAATGCAGGGTACGTACCTGCATCCAATACAGAGTTTGCAATACCTGCTAATAGGGCAAACATGAATGCGATTTGTACGTTTGGTGCAAATAGAATGGATACAAAGAATCCAATATACACGAGCATACCCGCATAGATGATTGGTTTTCGACCGAGTTTATCAGATAAAACACCTGAGATTGCTAAAGCGATTAAACGACCGATACCTAGAGCAGAGATTACATACGCTACTCCCGCTTTATCAGTGTTTAATTGATCCATAAGGAATGTCATGTTTTGCGCAAGGATAATTGCGCCCATACCATGGATGAAATAGTTGATATACATAGCCATTGCAGCTGGCATATAACGATTTTTAAACATTTTTTCAACTCCAAAATTTCATTTTTATATAAGCTTGCCATGAAGGCAAACTAATTAAAACATTTGTTCTTTCACATATTCAACAGGCATTTCTTGTCCTGTCCACATTTCGAACGCTTTTGCACCTTGATAAAGCATCATGCCAAGACCGTTAATTGTGCGGCATCCAGCTTCTTCTGCCATTTCAAGAAGTCTTGTTTTACGCGGGATGTAAACAACGTCAGAAACGATTAATTCTGGACGCAGCCAAGAAGCATCAGGAATCAAGCTTTGTCCTTCAAGCGGCTTCATACCAACGCCTGTTCCGTTCGTAAGGATGTCTGCCTCAGCGATTGCCGCTTTAAGCGCGTCTAAATCCTCTAAACGATGAACGGTTGCTTTGCAAGTTACGCCTTCCATTTGGTTGTTGATGATATCCACGTTTTTCTCAGCGCGTGCATAGTACTCATCATCGCGGTTGAAGATTGCAATTTCTGCTACTCCATCAAGAGCTGCTTGGATTGCGATGGCTGTTGCGGCACCGCCTGCACCCATAAGGACCATTTTCTTACCGATGATATTGATGCCAGCTTCTTTCAAAGCACGCATATAGCCTGTTCCATCAGTGATGTGGCCGATCAATTTGCCATTTTCATTGACAACTGTATTAACCGCACCAGTGAATTGGGCTGCTGGAGAAAGCTCATCCAATAATGGACCGATTTTTGTTTTGTTCGGCATAGAAACATTGAAACCGCGAACGTTTAGGGCACGCATGCCTGTTACAACGTCTTCAAGCTGTTCATTGCCCACTTCAAATGCCATGTATGCATAGTTAAGTCCTAGTTTACGCAAAGACATATTGTGCATAGCTGGGGATAAGGAGTGGCCAATTGGCGTTGCCAATAATCCCAATAGTTTTGTTCTTCCGTCGATTCTTCCTAAATCTGACATGTTGTTTTACCTCCAAGGTGTTTATATATTATAATTTGCCGACTTGATGTCATTCATGTAAGGAATGGTTGGTAATCAACTAATGTGAATAATTTCACATACAATGACACAAATTACCCCTTTAACATTTCATCAAAGGCAATTATACACATATGATTCTTTTATCATCCGGCCGTAAATGACTATACAGCCGGATGATTAACAATAATTAAAGACTTTTGTGTAAAATATCTAATACTGTACGCAATTCTGCTACCGGGATTTGACCTGGTGCAGATGCTTCTTTTCCTGCTCCAAAAGTGAAGGCAGAACCGAATACTTCACCAGCAAGACGGCTGATTACACCTGTTCCAGCCATAGACATCGTGATCAATGGGCGGTCGGCATGTTCTGTTTTCATTGTGTAGGTTGCATCAAGCAATGTAAGTACATCACCAACATTTTGCGGCATAACTGCAATTTTCGGGATGTGGGCACCATACTCTTGCATTTTGCAAAGACGGCTGATGATTTCTTCCTTCGCTGGTGTTTTGAAGAAATCGTGGTTAGACATGATGACAAATACGCCATTTTCGTTTGCTGCTGCCACAAGTTTTTCCACGTTTTCTTTCTCGTTGAACAATTCAACATCAACTAAGTCAATTTGCTTTGTGCGGATAGCTGTTTCATTTAGTTCCACATAGAAAGCATCACTGATTTCTTTATTTCCGCCTTCTTTATGGCTTCTGAATGTGAAGAGCAATAATTCTTGATTGAATGCCGCTCTTAATTTGCTGATCATTTCCTTTACAGCTTCTAGATCTTCAACATGCTCGTATATATCAACGCGCCATTCAACGACATCTGGAGCAAGCTCTTTCACAAGGGCTGCTTCTTTTAGAATTTCTTCTTCTGTTTTTCCAACGAGCGGCACGATGATTTTTGGTGTGCCTTCGCCGATGACCACGTTTTTAATTTTCAATGTACTCATTGTGGTACTCCCTTCTTCTCTATATCTTCATTATGCCTTCATACTGCCTTCTTGATTAAATATCCGGTTTCGGATTAGAGCAACGGGCATTTTTTCCCCTGTCCAAATCTCAAATGCCTCAGCACCCTGCCAAAGCATCATGCCTAATCCATTCACCGTCTTACACCCTGCTCCTTCTGCCATCGTCAACATCTTTGTTTTCAAAGGGTTATAAACGATGTCTGAAACAGTCATTTCTGGACGAAGCCAGCCGGTATCCTTCACAATGCTCTCCTGCTCCATTGGTTTCATTCCGGCACCCGTTGCATTCGTGATGAGGTCACTATTCATGATTTCATGCTTCAGTCGTTTCTCATCACCGAGATCATATACATTAGCCAGACATGAAAGATGCTGCAAAGAATCATTGATAATCTCTGCATTTCTTTCTGCACGGGAGAAGAACTCATCCTTGTGATTGAAAATGGATATCTCGCTTGCACCATCCATTGCTGCTTGAATAGCAATAGCAGTAGCAGCGCCTCCAGCTCCAAAAATCGTCATCTTCTTGCCTTTAATAGAGACACTGGCCTCCTTCAAGGCTCGCATATAGCCAGTCCCATCTGTTAAGTGACCAATCAGCCTGCCGTTTTCATTGACGACTGTGTTGACTGCACCAGCGAATTTCGCCGCGGGAGCAAGTTCATCCAATAAAGGTAGTATTTTTGTTTTATTTGGCATTGATACATTAAATCCACGCACATCCATCGCCTTAAACCCTTTGACGATTTCTTCAAGCTCTTGATTGCCAGCATCAAAAGCCAAATAGGCATAATTCAATCCAAGCTCCTGACATGCCATATTATGCATGGCTGGGGATAACGAGTGGCTTATCGGTGTAGCAATCAAACCTAGCAGTTTTGTCTTGCCATTTATATAACCTGAACCAACCAATTGAGTGCCCTCCTTTTATCATCAGACCGTGCTTTTCATCACACGATCCCCCCTGCCAGCTGCGCTAGTACTGCCCTGCATGAGGTTAATATCTAGTGCATATAGCATGGTTTGAATATGTAGTAATTTCTTTGACTTCTTGAGTATATAGGAGAATGTTCGGAAAATCTAATTGGTTTTTCCAGTTGATTTAATAGATTTTATCTATAGATATATACCGGTTAATTCTATAGATAAAAGCATAGTAATAATTCTTGATTTATAAATATTTACCTATGTATTCATAAAAAAAACTATCGTTTTCCTGCAAATTTCGCAGAAAAACGATAGTTAAAAGGAATAGATTAATTAAATAGCACCGATTTTTTTCAATGTATCTGTGATGTTTCTTCCTTCACGTACGCCGTCCATGATTTTGCGGGCACGCTGACTGTCACCGATATTGACAAATTCAACGCCTTTTTTAGCAAAATGTTTTTGTAAGAAAGATACATTCTCATTTACAGGCTTCATACCTAGGCAAACGAAACCATAATCAAACTCAAGATTGCTGTCGACACCTTCATATTGAAGCTTGAAGTGGTCAGAAGCAACTTCCATAAGAGAAGTATTCGTATGAACTGTGACATTTTTCTCTTTGATCATGCTCATCATGGAAATACGAGTGATATGATCCAAATCACGGCCGAGCATCGGCAATCTCTCAACGATTGTCACGTCTGCTCCTCTTTCAGAGAAGTATTCGACAACATCAAGACCAACGGCTCCTCCGCCGATAACGCCAATTTTCTTGCCTTCAACATCCAATTCATTGAACTCATCTAATTTATTCAATAAGCCCATGATGGAGTAAATTTTCTCGCCATCTTTATCAATGCGGTCAAGAAGACCAGGGATTGGCGGAAGTAATGGCTGCGAACCTGTTGCATTCACAACTACATCCGGCTTGAATTGTTCAATCAGCTCGATGTCAGCTTTCGTATTTGTGAATGTAATCAAGTTTTTCAATTTCTCCGCACGTTTCACTAAATAGTTAGGGAAGTCAGAGATACGGTTTTTCGCTGGTAGTGTAGCAATTTCTCTAGCCAAGCCGCCAAGATATGGCTTTTGCTCGAACAAGTAAACTGTGCAGCCAACTTCTGCAGCTGTACAAGCAGCTTCAAGACCAGCAGTACCGCCGCCGATGACAACAACATTTGTCGTATCTTTAATGCGGTTTTCTTTATGAGAATCTTCTACATAAAGGTTCGGGTTAATCGTACATCTAATTGGCCGGTTTAAACCGATGCGGTGACCAGCACATCCAATGTTACAAGAGATACATTTACGAATTAATTCTTCGTTCTGCTGTTCTACTTTATTCACCCAGCTAGGGTCGGCAATCAATCCACGGCCCATCCCAATTAAGTCAGCATGTCCATTTGCAAGGATATCATCAGCGATTTGCGGGTTACGGATGTTACCAGTTGTCATCGTTACTTTGCCGAATTTTTCTTTAACGGCTTTCGCCATGTATGAACGCCATCCGTCAGGTAGGTTCATTTGGTCGATTTGGTAATGTACAGAGTCATTGACAGCAGCGGATACGTCGAAGATATCCACTTCGTCGTTTAAGTATTCAAGGATATTAAGCGTGTCTTCCAATGTGTTACCGCCAGCTAATAGGTCATCGGCGCTGAAACGAAGCATGATTGGGAAGAACGGACCAACCTCAGCACGAACGCGGTCGATAACCATACGAGCGAAACGAGCTCTATTTTCATAGCTTCCGCCAAACTCATCTGTACGGTTATTATATAAAGGAGATAAGAATTGGCATAATAAGTAAGAGTGACCCGCATGAATTTCAACAGCATCAAAGCCAGCTGCTTGTGCACGTTTAGCCGCTTGTCCGTATTTCTCTACGATTTCAAGAATTTCTTCCTTTGTAAGTGGTCTAGGAATGGCACCGCCAGTCTTAGAAGGAATATTGGATGCAGAAACCGGTTGAAGTCCCTCAATACGTGCTGGAACGGCAGAAGCCCCGGCATGGTTAATTTGAATGGCTACATTCGTACCATATTTATGAAGAGTTTCAGTTAGATTATAAAGTCCAGGAATATATTTGTCGTGATCGATACGGATTTGTGTTGTTCCGTTGGATCCGAGCGGGAAGTCGACATTTGCATTTTCTACGATAATAAGGCCTGTTCCGCCTTTTGCTCTTTGCTCGTAGTAGCTGATGTGATCTTCATTAAATTCCCCGTGCTGCCCGCCGAAGTTTGTACCCATTGGCGGCATAACGATACGGTTCTTCAATGTCATCATTTTCACTTGAAGCGGTTCAAAAATGTGCTGATAGTTCGTCATGATTTTATCCTTTCTCAGTTGAATTCAACTTGCTCTAATCGAGCATAGTAGTATAAAGGTGAATTCAAAATTAATTCAATTCCCTGTTAGTGAAACTTCCTATACAGAGACAAAGCAGGTGTTAATACAGAATGTGTTTTGTTTCACAAAAAATCTCGACACCTCTATACACCTATGATATATTCGTCATTACCGATTATATCCCCGGTTATTTTAATAATCTAATTGATTTTTTAAAGAGAATTAATAGATGTTTTCTATAAGAAAGGACAAAGAATATTTATGAATTTACGCCAACTGCATTATTTCCGAACCTTGGCCAAGATTGAACACTATACACAGGCAGCGGCCCAATTATCCATCACTCAGCCCAGTCTAAGCCACGCGATTACAGAGCTGGAAAAGGAATTAGGCGTTTTTTTGTTTGAAAAGCAAGGTAGAAACATCCGTCTGACTAAGTACGGGAAAATATTCTTAACCTATGTCGATTCCGCCCTTTGTGAATTGGAAAAAGGTGAAAAGAAAATCAAGAAGTTAATGAACCCTGAACAAGGACAGATTGACTTAGCATTTATCTATACGCTTGGTTCCCGGTTCATTCCAACATCAATTGAAGCATTCGTGAAAGAAACAGAATATAAGGACATTACCTTTTCTTTCGCTCAAGGAACAACCAAAAGTATTATACAGGGACTTAAGGATGAAAAATACGATCTCGCTTTTTGCTCGTATATGGAGAATGAGAAAGAAATTGATTTCACACCAGTAGCAGAGCAGGAATTAGTACTGGCCGTTCACCCTGATCATCCATTAGCTCAAAAAGTGACCGTTGATATTGGGGAGACGGTACCCTACCCCTATATTTTCTACTCAAAAGAAAGCGGCCTAAGGCCTTTAATTGATAAAATTTTCAAAGAGGAGAATCTCAAACCCGAAATCGTGTGCGAGGTTGAAGAGGACTCCGCAGTCGCAGGGCTGGTCTCTGTCAATTATGGAATCGCCATTATGCCAAGGCTATCAACCATTGAGAATCAAGCAACGATTAAATTGATTAAGATCTCCAATCCAATACATAAGCGATTTATTTATCTTGCCAGTATGAAAAATTACTTTCTTTCCCCATCTGTCAGGCTATTTCGAGATTTCATCATTGAATTTGCGAAGGATCAATCTCATCAGTTGTTCTAAAAAAAGGCGGAGTGCTTGCTCCGCCTTTTCCTTTTTGTTTTTAAATGCCTGGTATATACTCTTACCTCTTTCCGTCCCCTTCAATATCTTCTTATTTTCCACCCTCAATTTGATCTCTTACCAGGATAAAAGTCATCTTAATGCCAAAATGGTTGAAACTATGAAGATTTGGCACATAGTAATAATATTTCATATATTAGAAAACTGACCTCACAATTTCTCTGCATAATAAGAAATACGGCTTGAGGATGACTTCTAAACAGGTTGATGCATGAAACATTATATAAAATTAGAAAGAGCCGAAGATCATTCACTATGTATAAACAGAAATAGTTTATCGTTCGGCTTTACTAATTGCTGGATATCTTTTTCCAACCTTAGTTCTATAGACTGTTATAACAAAGATTCGAACTTCCTTAGGACAAATGTCATCTTAGAGCTGAACTTTTTTCATCGTTGAAGATTTAGCACATAGTTATTGTCTTTCATCTAACTCCATTTTTTAAATAGGCGCTAACGAAAAAAAGCCTGTTTTAAAAAACAGGCTTCAAAACATCAAAACTCCGGCATTTGATCCAGATTATTTTCCTTTGTTCCATCAGGCTCACTTCTGATAATATCCCGGCCGTATTTATGAAACACATCAATATGAGCGAGCTTGCCACCTTTAGCTTCATCTAAGGCGGTTAAGTAATCAAGCTCCCTTCCGCTCTCTGTTTTGAAGGCAATGATATCACCATCATCATTTTTTTGGACGGCGATAATGCGTTCCTTGCCTGGAATCATCTCTTCCTTATTTGCTGAAACATCGGCAGAGTTCAGGTACTCTTCATAGATGGAATTAAACCATTCATTATTATTATTCATATAGCATCCCTCCGCTCTTAGTATGTGCAAGAAATAACATGCATGTATAAAAGGATGCAGCTTTAGGAAAAATGAAAAAGGATGCAGCCAGTCCGGCATACACCCTTTACGCATTTAAGTTCAATTCAGCTTCACTATCAATTACTTGTAATTCATATGTCTTAATAATATTTATGAGCATGCTGCTATAGATTTTTTCTCCATTTTCATCAGTGGCAGTACTATAGCCAGCATCCTCAAGAGCCTTTGCCTGCTCCTGATAAGTTTCTCCATCAAAGAGCCCATTCTTCTCATAACGCTTATTCTCGACTAGAAATTGACCATGGTCCTTGATGGAATCCTCTAACGAACCATACACACGAAAATCACTTGTAATCTGATCATCATAGTTTTCTTTCGTCTCTAGATTAGCGGTAGCACCATCCCAGTTATGACCCTTGATCCCGAATAAATTATTATATTCCTTTGTAAGTCCCGAATTGCCCCAGTTTGATTCAAGGACAGCCTGGGCAATCGTGATGGAGGGCAGGATGCCATACCTCTCGTAGTTGGCCATTGCCCCATCTTTCATTTTATTAATAAATGCCCGCTGACTGCTGTGGTCACTTTTTTGCTCATTCAGGGCTGTTATCGCATTATTCGCTTTATCGATTTCCTCTTTCGTAAAATGCAGATCATCCATAACAGACTTCATGGTTTTCAATGTATACTCTCCATTATCCCGTTCAATGAAGTGCTTCGCTGTTCGTTGGATTTGACTTGTTGTCACGGTATCCATTGAATACTTAACCTGAAGAACGGCCGCAACCTCCCGCCAATTAACCTGCACCTTTCCGAAGCTAACCTCATCGACCAGCTCCTGGATTTCCTTCGAATTATCCAATGATACAGGCACAGGCTCATAAGCATCAATCAATTTCCACAAGCCTAAGAATAACAGGGCAAATATGATTAAAGGACCTGCGATATTGGGTCGTTTTTTCTTACGTGTCATTGAATGCTCCTTTATGATTGTTATTTATATCATTGATGTCGGTGTTGTCTCCTATTATAAAACTCTATGTGAGGATGAATCCAATATAAATGTTTTTCACCATTGTAACAGATTGTAAGAGTTATGGAACTGTTAGATTATGTAACTTCTAATGACTTTTGCAGAGCCGATGATTTAACGATTCTTCACCTCCAATTTTGTATATCATGCAGCTTTCCGACAATTTTTGGCATGAAAAAGACGCAGAATTGTTCATCCTGCGTCATCATAAATTGATCATGAAGTACTTGCTTGGCGAAGTTTATGATGCTTATATTTTTTCCAAAGCATCCCGTGCGTTGGTGAGAGGAAGAAGACAAGCAGAAACTGAATCCCAGCAGCGGTAATCATGCATCCGGCTATCGAAGCATCTAGAACCATCGCCATATAGTAGCCGCCTATTGAACTAATTCCTCCTGAAACAACACTAATGACAATCATCATGCTCATACGATCGGTTAGTAAGTAGGCAGTTGCGGCTGGTACAATCAGCATGCCAACAACCAGAATGGCACCGACACTCTCAAAAGAAGCAATCGTCGTCACCGATACTAAACCCATCAATAAATAATGAAAGAAAAGTACCGGAATACCGAGAGCAAGTGCCATGGCAGGATCAAAACTGCAGATTTTGAACTGCTTATAAAATACAGTGACAATCAGTATGTTCAATAAGAAAGCTAAGCCTGTCACCCAAACTGCCATCGGCCCCATATTCACCCCGCCTGCACTCCAAGTATCCCAAGGAGCAAAAGCAATCTCTCCGTAAAGGACACAATCAAGATCTAAATCGACCTGACGGGTAAACATCGATATAAGCAGTACCCCTATAGAAAACAGGGCAGTAAAAGTCACACCAATAGCTGCATCCGTCTGAACGCCGCCTTGTTGGAATTTTTGAATTAAATACACGCATAATAGTCCGAATACCGCTGCTCCGAACATCATCCAAACAGAATCACGGGAACCGGTAAATAAGAAGACTAGCACAATGCCGGGCAATACGGAATGGCTGATGGCATCTCCAACAAGAGCCATCTTGCGGAGAATGAGGAAGCAGCCAAGAATGCTGCAAGAGCCTGCGACAAAAAAGCCAATGAGGATGATCCAGAACGCATTCATACAGACTTTCTCCCTTCTGCCATAATGGTTTGTTGGCTTCGGAGGTACTCCCGTTTAATCTTATTCCTTCTCGTAAACTTCATAAGCACACCTCGTTTAGGAGCAAAAATGACGGAGATTAGAAACCAAAAGCTTGCCGAGAGGACTGTCAATGGCCCGGTTGGGAGATTATTGGCTACTGTACTAAGGAGTGTACCGGATATGCCGCTCATCATTCCAAAGAAACCGGATAGAACAATCATCACCCGTAAATCCTCCGTCCAATATCTCGCTGACACAGCAGGTGTGATTAACAGCGCGACCATCAATACGACACCAACCGCTTGGATACCTGTGACAACGGATATAACAATCAAAAACATCATCCAATATTCCAGCCAGCTCACAGGATAACCAATCCCACTAGCAAATCCAGGGTCAAACGACACAAGCTTAAATTCCTTAAAGCACAATGCCGTAACGGTTATCAAAAATAACGATATGATTACCATTGTAATGACATCACTCATGAGCATGGACGCAGTCTGGCCAAATAGAAACTTATCTAGACCAGACTGGTTCCCCGCACCTCCCTGCTGGATACGGGTGAGCATTACAATGCCAGCACCAAAAAATACACTTAAAACAATCCCAAATGCACTATCCTGCTTGATTCTAGATTTTCGTGTGAACAAACCAATCAAGAAGATGGCCATTAGCCCAGATATAGCAGCCCCAATCAAAAAGAAGATGATTGATTTAGTTCCCGTGATTAGAAAAGCGATACAGATACCTGGCAGAGCAGCATGTGATAAGGCATCTCCAATTAAAGCCTGCTTGCGCAAATAAGCAAATGTGCCAATAACACCACTTGATAAACCTAAAAGCATTGAGCCAAGTAAGATCCACATTGTATTGGGATCATTTAAAACGGCCGTTAAATTCATGCCATCCCCTCACTTTACTTGTATGAGGGCATTTGACTGTCCATCCAGGACAGTCAAACTCCCGCCATATGTTTTATGCAGATTATCTACCGTAAAGATTTCTTCTGTCTCCCCATATCCAATCAAATGTTTATTGATCAGAATCGTCCAATCAAAGTATTCCTTCACAGTGGATAAGTCATGATGCACGACAAGTACTGTTTTCCCTTGCTGCTTTAACTCATTCAACAAGGTAATAATGGCTTTTTCAGTGGCGGCATCCACTGCGGCAAATGGTTCATCCATCAGATACAAATCAGCCTCTTGTGCAAGTGCTCTGGCTAAGAATACTCTTTGCTGCTGTCCGCCTGATAATTGGCTGATCTGCCTTTTCGAAAAATCCTCCATCCCCACTTTCTTCAAACACCGCATAGCGATTTCCCGCTCTCTTGAACCTGGCCGCTTAAACCATCCTAAATGTCCGTATCGTCCCATCATGACAACGTCTAGAGCATTCGTCGGGAAATCCCAGTCGACTGATTCCCTCTGCGGAACATAGCCAAGACGTTTTTTAGCAGATTTATAATCGCTCCCAAGTATAGTGATATCGCCTGATATTCTTGGCAGCAATTCGAGGATGCCTTTTAATAATGTGGACTTTCCAGCCCCATTCGGCCCAATAATTCCGACAAGCTTCCCTTTTGGGATCATAAATGAAATATCCTCAATGACCGGTTTATCATGATAGGCAATTGTTACATGATCGACCTTTAATGCTTCCATCACTATCTCCCCCTATCGTAATGCGTTCGTAATTGTATCGACATTATGTTTAATCATCCCAATATAGGTGCCTTCCTCTGTCCCGTTTTCTCCCATTGCATCTGAGAACAGCTCACCACCGACCTCTACGGTATGGCCTTTCCTTTCCGCTCCTTCAATGACAGCTTGAATGGCTTTTTGTGGAACGCTTGATTCCACGAAGATTGCTTTGATTTTCTTCTCCACAATGAAATCCCTTAATTCTGATACATCCTTTGAGCCATATTCAGACAAAGTGCTGATCCCTTGCAAGCCCCTTACCTCAAGTCCGTACGCTTCTCCAAAATATCCGAAAGCATCATGGGCTGTGATCAGTATCCGTTGTTCCACAGGGATGCTTGATAATTGTTCAGCTGCATATTGATCAAGCTTCATCAACTCTTGCTTGTATGCCTTATAATTCTCCTCATAGGTTCCCTTGTTTTCTTTATCCTCCGCAATCAGGGCATCCTTCACAACATCCAGTGTTTCTATCCAAAGCTCAACGTCAAACCAGATATGAGGGTCAAATGTATTATCTTCGACAGTCTGAAGTTTCCCTTTCTCAATATCTTTCGTGACAGCAATAACCGGTTTCTTCTTTTCCATCTTTTCCAGGATATCCTGCATTTTCCCCTCGAGATGCAAGCCATTATAAAAAATCATCTCAGCCTGATCAATCTTCTCCATATCCCCTTGAGTGGCCTTGTATAGATGCGGGTCAACACCAGGACCCATCAATCCCTCTACCTCTACTAAATCACCGCCAATATTAGCTGCCAAATCGGCAATCATCCCAGTTGTGGCAACAATCTGAATCTTACCGTCATTATCGCCAGAAGCAGCATTCTCCTCTCCGCAGCCGCTTAGTAACACAAGCGACAAAATAAATACCATCATGCTCCATAACCTTGTTTTCTTCATTCTTTCAACCTCCTAAAATATATAAATGATAAATTGCAAACCTATCAATTGATAATTATTCTCACTAGATAATACAAAAGGATCACAAAATCCCGTATGCATGAGGTTATTTGTCTCTCAAATGATAATTATTCTCACTTATGGTCACAAAAGTGGGAATTATATTATTTTCAATAGGACAATTGATAATTATTCTCATTTCGAAATAAAAAGAAAAGGCCTGACTCTATCATCCTCTTATTAATAATAATTATAAATAAGCTTATCCTTTGATTAAAGTTTATATAAAAAACAGGTGAAAACCCGTATTGGTTTCCACCCGTTTCGATTCATGTATCTCTTAGTGTTTTTATTGTACCGCTTCCCCCTGATAAATCCGGTAAGCCGGTACAACGGTATCTGTTACAATTTCTTTTCCTTTGCTGCGTATGAAATCAAGCTTATAGTACGCGTCAAAGCGCTGGCTGATTTCTGTTTTGACAAGCTCTGGCGGTGTGACAATGATCAATTGGAATTTCAGCTTTTCTGCTACGGCAAAGATTGGGTCTAGAACATGAGCAGATGCGGCCTGTCCAAATGGATTGTCACAGACGAGCGGTACCCATGAGTTATCTGCTTCTGTTTTGACAGAAAGAAGCATCATCATCATGACCATTCTCGCAGATAGCTTTTGACCGCCGCTTCCATCTGATTTCGTACGAGAGCCTTGGTTAATGGTTCTCCATGTAGAATAATGCTCTTTTTGCGGCTTGCCGTACATGAACGCATTATCGGTTCTCATATTGTAAACAAGCAGTTCTGGATACCGGTTACGAAGGGCTACGAACAGGATTTGTTCATCCCCGATGAGCTGCTTAATTTCCTGGTCAAGCTGCTTATTATTCTCGTCAATGGAGTCGAACTGAGCACTGATTTTGTCAATGGCTGTGACGAAATACTGCTTTAAGAGCGGTTCGATGTCCTCCACACGCCTTGGGAGAATATCCTCCTTCAATTGTACAAGCGGGAAGGTGCCGCGCTCATTCTTGATTTTCATTTTTGCGAGCATCGAACGTATGGCATCCGTCATGCTCATCACCTTCATGCTTGCGCGGTTCGTCCATACATCCCTCGCCTTTTCAGCTCGTTCTTTATCCAAGTCTAGCTGTTCAAGACCGCTGCGAGAGAAGCGTTTCATATTTTGGATGATGGTCAGCATATGGGCGTAATGTCTCGTATCCATATGGTCAAGTGAGGTCAAGACTTCGTTTTTGAAGCGGATTTCCCAATCCTTTTCCTCAATTGCCAGCTTCAGCTTCCGTAAGGCTTGTTCCAGCTTCGCGTGCTTCACCTGCTTCTCTTCCTGCATACCTTGATGCTCATCACACCAGGAGAGGATACAGGATTTCCCCTGATTCTTGATTGTCTCAAGATCCTCATTCGCAAATGGAGCTGCTTCATCCTTTAAGATGACGGATAAGGTTAATTGATCTCCTTCATACCCAGTGATACGGGCATCCGTTTCCTTTTGACCCTTTTCGGCATTTTTAAGCCGGTCTTTGGCAATCTTTGTGCGGTCCTTGATTTCAAGCTCTTTAACATCCAGGTCCTGACCTTCCCATGTCTCCGGCTCTTTCTCATGCTTGTTCAGCTTCTTCTCAGCTTTCTTCCTTTGGTCAAGAGCATGCTTTAAGGTCGTTTCCGCAACGGTGACTTCCTTTTCCTGTTTTCGCTCTTCTTTATCAGCTTCCTTTGCTTCCTTTTGCGCTGATTGGAAGAGACCCTCAAGGATGCTAAGCGGTTCTTCCGGCTTCGGTTTTTCACGCCAGTTTTCATCCTGCTTTGTAAGCTTTTTCTCAAGCTTCACAGCCTGCGCCTGTTCAGCTTCCTTTTTCGCCTTCAGCAAGGTCAATTCCTGTGATTGCTCCTCCTTGGAACGCTGCAGCTGCTTAAGCTCGGTCACATGCCCAATCATGGCATCGAGAAGATGGGAGGGAAGACTTGGTGCCTCCTCGCTCGGCTCGGTCTTTTCAAGTGTTGGGAAAACGGCATCTTCGACAAATGCGCCAATTTCCTTCAAATCTTGCTCCATCGCCATTTTCCACTCAAGATGCGTATGATTCCATTGTGCCAATCTTACGGTATAATCATCGAGCAATTTTCCTAATTCCAGCTGCTCTGTCGTTAATTTGTCTCTTCGTTTCTCTTTCTCTGCCAAGACCGTTTTATTGTCTTCTGACTGATGCTTTTCCTCTACAAAGGCAGAGACTTCAGCAAGATCCTTCTCCGTCTCATCGATTCGCCTTTGTTTCTGGTTCATCTGTTCCTGGAGCCCGGTTTGAAGTTCTCTCTCCTTCTCAAGTGTCTTGACAGTATGGGTCAATTCCCTCTGAGCGGAATCAATCAAGGCTTCCTGCTTTTCCATCTGCCTTAAGAGGTCCGTGCATAAATCCGTATCGGTCATTCGATCGATATCCTTCGTGAGTCGACGGATAGCTTGCTCTGTTTTCGCAAATTCCTGGATAGCTTCCTTCTTCTCCTCAATCTGCTTGGCCATACTGGTTTTCCATTTGGCGAAGCTTTGACGGTCCATCAGAAGGTCTCTTTCCTCTCCATCAATAATGACAAAGGAGTCCGTGCCTCCATCCTTCATTTCCTCCCTGAGGAAAATAGGTACAGGACTGCGGAAAATCTTTCCTTGAAGAAGGTGGTGATTGATTTTCTCCCATTGAATTTGGCTGACGACCAGGCCAAAAGGAAGAAGGGGATAGGATTTCAAGTGCTGTCTTTTCGCCTCGTCATCCAGGGATTGTACATATTGTGACCCGTAGAAGACATCAATGCCGGTCTTCTCGTCAATCCATTCCTTCATTTGCTTTACATCTTGGTTGGCAATCCAGAATGATTCATCATTTAAATATTGATCTGTTTGTACTTCCCACAGTTCTTTCTTAATCTGTTCAGTTTCTTCCTCATTTTTCTGGAGTATATCCTCTAGAGCATGGCCATACTTGGAAAGCATCGCATGAGAAAGCGGTGCAGACACATCATCAAGGAAAGCATGCATCCTTTCGATAAGTGCTGTTTCTTTCTTTTCTTGCTTTTCATAGGCTTGCTTCCATTCATCGAACCTTTCCTTCATATGTTTCAATGACTCCGTCAAGGTTCCAACCGTATTGGATAACTCCCCTTGAAATTGCTGGGATTGCTTTTCTTTCCCTTTAAGGTCATTCATCTCATCAGCTAATCTAGTCTGATCGTTTTTCAGCTTACCGACTAAACCATCCAAATCATACGCCGCACGGTCCCCGTATGCCTTGACCATGTCACTAGCCTTTATTTCAAAGCGCTGCAGCTCTTCGGTAAGAGTGCGAATATCGGTTTTGATTTGGGTAATTTCAATCGTTTTTTGTTTATCATCCTTTGTTAACGAACGGATGGATTTCTCTAAATGGAGCTTAAAGGCGTGGTAACGATCATTTTCTTCCTTCAGCTTTTCGGAAACCTCTGTCCATTGGCTTTGAACGGCGTGCTTGATTTCCTCCATCCTTGTATTGACTTGCTCTAAACCGCTATTACGCTCAAGACTGCCCATTTGTTGATTTAGATTGGCAATGGTATTCTCAAATTCACTCCATTCCTTGAGCAATAGCGAGAAGGCCGCTTCATCTTTTTCAGCTTGTTTCTCCACAGCAAGCTTCTGAAGCTGTTCAAGTTTTTCTTTTTCTTCGGCAAGCTTTCTCTCCCATGTAACGGCTTCCTCGTGAGCTCTTGCATACTCAAGATTGTCCTTCTCAAACCGTAGTAAGGACAACTCCTCTGTCAATTTCTCCATCTCTTTGGCAAGAGAGGTCAGCTCCTCTTTATCCTGCTTGATGAGATGCTCAAGGGCACCAAGTAAGGCCTGTCCCTTTTTCTTGCTCTCGACCACAATCTCTTCCTGCTTAACACCTGCCTCGATATGCTCCTCAAATGGAATCACATCTTCCAAGAATTCCTTGTGAGCCTGTTCACGCTTTAATAATACTGGCAGGTCGCGGGCGATGCTCGCCTGGCTTTTGAAGATTTCGATCAAGTCATTCTTCTGATGCTCGGACTTGTTTAAGACTTGGCTCACCGTCGGAATGATACGCTTCTGAAAGAGGGAATGGTCGTCCTCTGCTCCTTCAAAGAATTTGCCTACGCCCCCTTCATCACGGTTGATTTCCTTCATGATATCCCAGTCTTTACGGTTGATGCCGTATGTATCGAGAATGCGGTAATGCTTCTTAACATCCTTATAAACGTCAAAGCCATTCCACTTGAAATAATCCTTCAATTCCTCCGTATCAGCAACCTCTCCGTTTTCAAAGAGCGGGATATGCTCTAAGGCCACGTCTTCCTTGCGGTCAAATTCACGGGCATAGAAGGTGATGTTTGGAACGATTTTCGCCTCCCGTTCCATACTATCTGCATCTTGTGCCTCCTCGTTCATCGACATGCGCTGTTCAGCAGAGAACATTCCTCCTGTAACAAGATGGCGCTTGTCTGACCCATCAAGCTCCCATTGAATCAACACATGGAAGGTATACGGGGCAAACTGCTCTTTTTTGTTGAAGAAGAATTGCTGGTAAAAGCGGTTATTCTGCTTACCCCATGATGTACCAGGCTTCAACACCTGAAAGATTGTTTGCAGGAACACCCCTTTCCCGCCGCCGTTCATCATGGCAATCAAGCCATTTGTGGACGTTTCTTCATTATGGAAATCAAAGGTTGTATCTTCGTATTGCTTTTGCATTCCGTCGTATCGGAGACCGACGATTCTAATTCGATGGATCTTCGGCATGCTCTTCCTCCTTGCTCGCCATCAAACGTTTCATTTGCTCATAGCGGTCATAATCGTGATAAAGGAACTCGATTCGCTCGAAAAGCTCTGTCTTCGGCAGAGCTTTCGGTATATCCTCTCGGTCAAGGATGATAATCAAGCCTTCTGTTTCAAGAAGCTTCATCGCTCCGGCAATTAAGCCGATTCTCGTACGGCGGTTCCCTTTACGCAGGCTGAATTCATCCGTATCCACTTCCATATGGGTCCATGTTGTCACGATTTCCTGCATATCAATCATTTCATCGAGGGCAACAGACGGGTTTTCCTTCAGCATGACGGTCCATTTGTTCATTAGCTCATTCACATGGCGTTCAAGTGCATAGAAAGTAATGCCTTCCCGCTTTGTTCTGATTTTTGCCGCCTGATTCTTATCAATCATGGCCATGAAGCTCATGATGATGACACTCATCAAGTGGAAATGCTTCTTATTTTCGATATGACGGTGTCTATCCTTCATATGTGTAAAGTTTGTCGCAAACACCGAGCCTGTCGGCTGCACAACTAGATGAATCCTTTTTGGTGATTCAATAATAAAGGTTCCTGACTCATCTGCCAGGATCATGACAGCCTGACGGACATCAGGCTCATAATAGGATTGAAAATATTCGCTAGTCTCATCGATGACTTTATCTTTTAATAGAGTAAAGTATACGGAGGACGCCTTTTTCAGGATTTCTGCATTCATTTAGATTCCTTCCTCCTGTATGCATATTTTAAATGGGGTCATTTTTGTCCGGTACCAAATTAATGGTTCAGCACTTGAATCAAATTTCGTATAGATTTGTCTGCCTTCGAGTGCGAGGAATTGCGGATGACCGTTCATTAATTTATGTAACAGCTTCTCCCGTTCATCGCTTAATGCCTCTTCCTGACGGTTCGGCGATTGGACAGTGAGCGGCTTTTTATCAAACATCATCCAAAGATCAAGGGTCTCGCTTTCCTCAAACCACTCATCCTGCACTTCAAGCGGGAGTTCCTTTAAGTCTGCAAGCGAGAATTCCCCATGCTGTAATAAATGCTCGAACACATAGCTCCATGCTCTAACGACAGAAGACCAATCCGTGATTCTTCTCTCCATCCAGTCCTCTTCCATTTCCTCCTGCTCTGTATCCTCAGTCCCCTGAATGGATGCCAGCTCCTGCTCTCCCCAAACCCATTCAAGCGGCAGGATGAATTCGTTTTTCGGTGAGAATAAAGGTCCGATCAATTTCTCGACAAGCCCGAAGTCCCGTATTCCTTCTTTTAGAATCCAATCCTCGTAAATCTGTTCGCGGAAGGAGACGAGACTGTTCTCCCAGAAGAGGGAAGGGTTCTCCGCCTTCAGCTTCATCTCATGGGAGATATTTTGAATCACTAATTTCGCGAATCGGTCATGCAGCTGTCTAGTGTGCTCTATCTTCTCATGGAGAAGCATAAGCTCGCCTTGCACGACTTCATCCTCCTCCGTTCGTTTCGCCTTCTCGATCATCGAAGTAATCGTCCGGAAATGATTCTTTTCTTCCTCGAATTGCTGCTCAATTTCCCAGCGATTATCCTCGCGTCTTTTTTCCTGTTCGATCAGGAGTATCTTCGGGTTATTCATCATTTCCTTTTGGAAGCTGTACTCCTTTGTCATTAAGCGATTAACTCTGGAAATCAAGTGATCAAGGTTTCTTGCTGCCTTGCGGAAGTTTCCATTCTTGATAAGCTTCATGCTATACAGCTGCTCAATCGTTATCGAGAATTCCTCCGCCATCTCGCGGCTCATGAAGATCATTTCCTGTGCCACATCTGTCAGCTTATAGACAATTGACCCGCCGAGTTCAAGATTCGTGTACAGTTCGTCCATTGCTACATAGCGGAAGGTCTGCGTTTCCCAAGCTTGCCGAATTTCATCAAAGTACAGGGATTCAAACGGCTTGGAGTATTCCTCCCTGCCCTGGTATAGAAGACCGCTCGCAATCCTTTCAATCTGACGCGTATCAGCGGTTAATTTCATCTGTTTGATCGTCTCATCGACCATATGGAGAATATCGCTCTTTCTTCTGCCATCATCATCATTCAACTCACGATAAAAAATGGTCAAAAGTACCTGCATGAGAATGGTCTGCAAATAAGGCTTCAATTCGCCTACCTCCATGCCTCGTCCCAGCTCAAACAGAGGATTTAACCGTTTCATCCGCTCCCCAAAGCCTTCCCAAGATTCATTCATAGCCATTTCCTCCAGCTTTCTATCGTTAATACTTCCTGCGGTATTCGTTTTTGCGTCACCCATAAGCTCTCCAATAATGCCTGCTCCTCCTCAGTAAACCAGGAAAAGAACGCATTCTTATGGAGCTCATTCCGAACTTGTTTCCGCTCTTCATTAGCGAATTCCCTGCATTCGAGCATTTTTCGATAAATCTTCAATGCCGGCTGGATGGAGCAGTCGTCAAAACGTTCCTTAAGGCGGACAAAAATACTGTATCCCTCTGCATCCAAATCACCTGCATAGTAAAATAAATACGGCTGTTCAGGGAACATGCGGAAGAAGAACGAAAAGCTGCTTTCTATCTTTTTCCCTTCGCCATATATGATCATTTCAGGTTCATAATCTAATAAATCCTCTTCAAGCAGTTTCACACTTGTATGGAAAAAGGAGAGATTCTCAACAATTAAAATTCGCTTAATGGAGGTGAGATCACAGCCCCTTTTCAGCCAATAGACAAAGGGCTCGCCATATTTCACGATCTTGAGCTTCTCCTTATTCACGCCTATTCGCTGCAGGAATCCTTTTCCTTCAGGAAAAAGCTTCTCATCAGAAAGGAATTTCTCATGCCCGAATAATTCAAGGCTCCGCTCTTCTAAAGAGACAAGCTCCCGTTCCTCTTCTTTTTTCAAAAAATCATATACATTTAAGATTCTTTCCCATTCATCGTCTGTCTGCCACTCAGGATGTTGGTTATAGTAGGTGAAATCGAGAAGATCATTACGCTTCAGCATCTCGAGGCGGTCCCATTTCGTTTCCTGCTTCTTCACATTGACCCAATAAAAGAGGGGAAGTCCGGGGGAACGGCCATTTGTCTGTTTATTCATGATCGGGCTGAGCACTTGTTCCTCCGCCATCTTCTGAATTGTCTCATAGAATAAAGTATAGCCGTCCATATCATAGTAATCTTCAATCTGCTGGCGCAGCTGGTATTCCAAATCATTAATGTTTAGCTTCTTTTTCTGTCTCGGATGCTGTATATCTTCTATAAATCCTCGCATCCTTGTTTCAATAATATTGATGTTGCCCACCTTCTTCTAAAAACAAATACACTATTGGATTATAACAAATCAACGGGTTTAAGAGTATCTTATTTTGCGAGAGAATATCGATTATACAGAAGCCTGAATAAAGATTTACCCCCTGATCAATCTAAGCTTCATTCAAATAAAGGGTAAACAAGGTTTATGTATGACAAAGAGAGAGAATAATGAAATAAACAGGAAAAATGAAGAGGAGGTTGTATAATTTTATGCAAATCAAGCAGGAGGACCATTTATTTTATATGGTAGATTCAGATGGAAATAAAGTAGGTGAAATCACCTTTGTACCAGATGGTGAGGAAAGAATCATCATTGACCATACTTTCGTCTCCCCAGAGCATAGGGGCCAAGGGCTAGCCAACAAACTTGTGAAGGAAGTTGTGCAATACGCACGGTCTAATGAAAAAAAGATTATTCCTGCCTGTTCATTTGCCCAAGTTGAATTCCAACGGGTCAAAGATTACTCCGACGTACTAGCAAAATAATGATAAAGAAAAGCGGATGTCTTAATAATTATAAGACATCCGCTTTTCCGTCACCTCCATGTTTCACGAAATAAAGGTCCTATCATTACTTGCCATCAAAAAACTCAAGCAAGAAATCGATTTTTTCCTGGTCGATTCCATTGGCAAAAGAGCCTTCTTTCCGGACGCCTGACCCAAAATGGTATTCCTTCGCATGCAGGAATGAATGAAGCTCTGGAATATTCTCTGTACTGAGGCCGCTTCCGACCAAAATCTCAGGTCCTGACCAGACATCAGATAAAACAATCAGCTGCTGCAGTTTTTCCCTTCCCTCGTAAGCGGTTCCTTTCCCTCCAGAGGTAAGAATCCGCCTTACATGCTTAGAGTACTGACATAGAACTTCGAGTCCATTCCCCTGACTCTTGAGTTCATCAAACGCCCTATGGAACGTAATATCAAATGTCGGTATTTCCTCGATCACTTTCTCTAAAAGTGCTTGGTCAATTTCACCATTTCTTAGACAGCCAAACACGATTCCTTTTACACCTAAATCGGAAAACACTTTAAGGTCTTCTTTCATAGAGAGCCAATCAAACTCATCATATTCAAATGAATAACTATGAGGGCGCAGCATCACCTGAACCGGGATATTCACACTTTCGATGACACGTTTTACCGTTCCATAGCTTGGTGTTAACCCGCCTTCTGCCATAGCAGACACTAATTCAAGCCGGCTAACGCCCATCTTTTCTGCTTGAATCGCATCTCTTTCATTTTCAACAATGCATTCTAAAATCATCTAATCACCTGCTTCTCATTCATACTCTCTTCATCTACAGAATGACATTCCTATGAGGCTATTATATACAAGACAACGTGATAAAAAAATGAACGATTCCTTTCTTTACTCAAGAAATATGTGCCAATCAGGAAGAAAAGAACCTCGCTTCCTCTCCAAATCTGTACCTTTTCATTTCGTCATTTGATAAAGGCATTGGTGAGGGTGAAGAATAAATCAAAACCACCCTATGCTGGGTGGTTTTCTAACTGAACGTTCAAACACAAGATAAAGTTCTCCCTATCTTTGCCGTTGAATAAGAAACAACAAATATTCATCCTTATTCAGCAATTGTGAGCCTTCCTTTTCTTTTCCATCCAAATGCAAGCAATAGCGTGATGAGTAGAATCGTGAATCCCATGATAAAAGGATAAATGATGTTAATGTCATACAAGGTGCCTGCCAAGGTTGGTCCGAGCACATTTCCAATGCTCATATACGCATTATTCATCCCCATCGCAAATCCTTGTTCCGACCCGGCCATCTTGGATACGAGTGTATTTAAGACAGGCCGCAAGATGCTTGTCCCGAGGAAGATAATCAAGGTGATAGCGAAGAACGCGCCATAGCTTCCAGCGAAGATGGACAATAAATAGCCGCTCGCAGTCAGCATAATAAACAAGATTAACACGGAGCTTTCACCGAATTTATTCACAATCTTGTCTACGATGAATAATTGGGCAACAACACTGACGATTCCTGTTGCTGTGACCATATTGGCGATATCCTGCGGGCTCGCTCCATACTGGTCATTTACGAATAAGCCAAGCACAGACTCATAGGCCATAAGACCAAGACTCATAATTAAGGTAATCAGCAAAACAACAAAGTAAGGCTTTTTCACGGAATTCGCGAGACTGACTAAGAAGGATGGCTGATCCATTGTTCCTGCTGCAGCATCCTGCTCATTGCGGCTTTCCTTCAGCAAGAATACGGAGAAAATCACCGCAAAGAAGGCAACGATGGCTGAGATCAGCAACGGCAGCTTCAAATCAATCTCCGCTAAATATCCCCCAATCCCAGGTCCGATGACTATACCAAGCGACATTGCCGCAGAAATGAGACTATTCCCCTTCGCCCTTTGCTCGAAGGTTGTTATATCAGCCACATAGGCAAAGATGGCTGGAACCAGCAAGGCAGCACCTACACCGCCTAACAGTCTGGAGAAATAAAGAATCCAAATAGAATTGGACAAATAGAATACAAGGGCTGAAAGCGAAAGCCCGATAAGCCCATATATAATCATTTTTCGCCTTCCATATTGATCCGCCCATCTGCCTGCAATCGGCGACATGACGAGCTGAGCCCCGGCAAATACGGCAATCATCAGCCCTGCCGCTGTACCGCCCTCACCGATGGATGCCAAGTAATCCGGCAAGATGGGGATGACGATGCCGAAGCTGGCAATGGCAATAAACATATTCACCATTAATACCAGCATTTTTTTATTTAATATCTTCACGTTAAGCCACGTTCCTCCCCAACAATTTGCACAGTACGCTGAAAGTGAATCCATTCCACCAAACGACTATACAACCATTCTACCTTGCAGAATACATTTCTAGCAATTTATGGGTACCGACAGGGAGGAATCTCTTAGAAACCAGTTGATACTATTGTTGCATGTTTTCTCTATTTCACATGAATTATAATGGATGGAAGGTGGTGATATTCATGAAGTTAAACTATACAACCCTGTTTCTCTTGTTATTTGTCGCATCTATAGCCGGCGGAATGGCCTTCATTGAAACCTATGAATATTCCATGCTTGTCGGTCTCGGATTGGGATTAGTATTCTTGTTTTGTGCAGCGACAGCACTGAGGAAAGACGTCTCAGAATATCGATAACAGAAGCCCAACATCGTTAAAGGGAGCATCTCCTGAATGTTCCCTTCTCTCACCTCTTACATTTCGATAGACATATCCTTCAAACTACCCATCTGTACATATTTAATTAGCTTTGAACATTCTGCTTGTACCCGTTTTCTGCCTAGCTCAGTCAAGAACCAATTATCCTTTACCGTGTTATCATCTTCAGCCAGGCATAAAGTGTACTCAATCCAATCTGGCATATAGGTTTGCAAAGAAAGATGCAGCCGTCTCATATGATAAGACGTCGTGACAACAAGTATTCGCCGGACCTTGTACAAAGGAATCTCCCTGTTAAGGACAAACATCGAAGCTAACACATTCTCAACGGTATGCAAGGATTGTTTCTCCACTAAAATCGCATCCTCAGGAATGCCGGAAGTGATTGCCTCTTTCTGTAGGGATTCAGCCTCTGTGAATACACTTCCCTTCCACGTTACTCCCCCGGAGAACAGCAGCCTGTCCGCCCTTCCCTGCTTATATAACTCTACCGCTTTTGGGAGACGGTATAGGACCGCCTTACTGCTGCCTGCCACAAATATGCAATCTCCCTGTTGGCCATCATCCTGTATATCGGAGAATAACAGCTTGGTCATTTGATCATCAGAAAGCTTGTCTGCATCTAAATCAGATATATACATATCGCACCCCTTTATGACATTGCGTTTTCCTAAGACTCCTCCTAATAGTGTACGACGATTACAGCCAAATGGTAACGTTATCTTGAATATTAGGGTGAATAAAAAAGAAGTCAAACTTTCCTGGAAGTTCGACTTCTTTTAAATACGTGATGAATAAAGATCCTAAGCTTTCTTAAAAGAGTGAATCCACGGCATATTCTCCTGCCCCCGTTAAAATGAGGCAAAGCAGAACGGCAATCAAGACAAGATTATACTCATATCCATTGTCTGTGTTCCACAGACCATTTCTCCAATGGACCTTGACGACAGCTGACAGCATTGTGACCGCTAATAAGGTAGCTGCAAACGGTGTAAGAAGGCCAATTATTAAGAAGAGACCACCGAGAAATTCGATTCCCCCTACCATGAATGCCATGAACATTCCTGGTTTAATATCAATGGCTTCCAACCACCCTGCGGTGCCCCTTAATCCTGCACCGCCAAACCACCCGAACCATTTCTGTGCTCCATGTGCAAGGAATAATCCGCCTACAATCAGCCTTACTATAAGGAGCCCCATGTCTTCCATTCATCCTTCCCCCTTGCATTTAGGAGATAGGAGCCGTGCAGCAACGAAAACAGAGATAGCCCTACCGTTTATCTCTATCCTAATTGTCCAAATGAATGAATGTCAACAGGCGTTAGTCCTTATTCTACAGACAATCAGCCGCAAACATAAAACGCAAGCAATTGCTGTACTTCCGTGATGCTGGCTCCCTTTTTAAAGGTCTTTTCTATTGGAAGATCAGCTCCGGACAGCCAAATTTTCAATTCGGCATCAAGGTCAAAGGTGCCCGCTGTCTCTGTACTGAAATGGGTAATACTTTTGTAGGGAATTGAATGGTACTCAATCTTCTTTCCTGTCATCCCTTGAACATCCACAAGAATCAAGCGATGCTCCGTGAAGACGAGCATATCCCTAATTAATTTATAGGCTTGATTCACTTTTTCTTCCGGAAACAGAATATCCTTTAATTTCTCCTCTGCCTCTTCTGTCTTCATGTTGGATGAATTCCCTAAGAATGCGTCTAAATAACCCATCAATGTTCACTCCTTTTTCCTTTATTTTAACATAATCTATATGAACCCATGCATTGGCGAAGATTGATGATAAAGCAGGTGAAGATGAGCTATTTACCATGTTTTATATCTCATTCTGGTGGAAAAGTTACTCAATCAAATGAATGCTTTAAAGAGGTGAAGCTTAATGGATAGGCAGCCTAACAGAGAATCGGTCCTCCAATACGCCAAGGATCAATACAGAACAGACCCGGAATATTTATGGAAGAAATCCCCTCCATCATGCTGTTTTAAGAAGACAAGACAATCAAAAGTGGTATGCTGTCGTGATGCAAGTACCAAAGAACAATTTGGGACTTAACATCGATGAAATCAATGATATTCTTACTATAAAGGTAAAACCTTTTTTTACTTGGATCCCTGCAGCAAAAGCCAGGATTCCTGGCAGCTTACCATATGAACAAGGAAAATTGGACCACCATCCTTCTTGATGGCTCTGTTTCCTACAATGAAATAATTAGGCTTATCGATATGAGTTATGATTTAGTGAAAAAACATAAATGAGCGATGGTACCAATTATATTAAAGGATAGAAATAAAGGGAATATTCAACATGATATAATGATATTGGAAAGGATTAATGTTTTCATTTGGGGGTTATGTATATTGAAAAGAATTTGTCAACAATGTCATGCTGAAATGGTAAATGACTGTGCCGTAACGGTTCAAGGAGGAATGTACGGGATAAAAATTAGCAGAAAAGGCAATGGATTATTCAATAAAGCTTCGGCCATTCCAAAAGCAGCGGTTTGCCCCAATTGCGGAGGTGTCGCTTTTTATATTGACGAATACAAACAATTTAAGAAATAAACCAACACGATAGAGAAGTCTTTGATTTTGTTAACCTCTAAGCAATTTAACGGTGATTAAATCTATTATCTAATGGCAGCGAGATTAGCATTGAAGTGTACCTTCATGAATTCTCATAGATATCCAGCTATATAACTGAAACGCCTTTAAAACTACATAAGTAACAAAATAAAGCCGGTTTGTTTTACTCTTCGTAAAACAAACCGGCTTTCAATGGTCTTGATAAGATTATCTCATCACTCTACGTCATTAAACCATGACCTTGCAAATATCATTCGTAAATGCTACAGGGTCTTCAATCGTAAGTCCTTCAATCAATAAGGCTTGGTTATACAAAAGCTTTGTATATAAGTCCAGCTTTTCCTTGTCATGCTTATACGCATTGACCAAGGATGTGAACACCTCATGATTTGGATTGATTTCAAGAATTTTTTCCGCCTTAACACCCGGATTATCCGGCATCATATTTAGCACCTTTTCCATCTCAATCGTGATTTCTCCTTCGGTTGAGAGGCATACAGGATGAGATTTCAAGCGCTTAGAGGCACGGACATCCTTGACGCTTCCCGCAAGTGCTTTAGCCATGTGAGCGAATAAGTCCTTATGCTCGTTAACATCCGATTCTGAAGCGTCCTCCTTACTGTCCTCAATACCTAAATCCCCGCTTGAGACTGATTTAAATTCCTTCTCTTTGAACGTCATCAGCATTTTGATGGCAAATTCATCGATATCATCTGTAAGGTAGAGAATTTCATAGCCCTTGTCCGCTACCATTTCTGTTTGCGGCAGTTTATCAATACGCTCGATGGATTCTCCAGTGGCATAGTAAATATATTTTTGCTCCTCACTCATTCGTTCCATATACTCATCAAGAGTGACCATTTTCTTCTCCTTGGATGAATAGAACATGAGCAAGTCTTTGAGCATATCCTTATTGGCACCGAATTCATTGTATACACCAAATTTGATTTGGCGGCCAAATGATTTATAGAAGAGCTCATATTTTTCACGGTCATTTTTCAGAAGGGACAGCAATTCATTCTTAATTTTTTTATGGATATTCTTCGCGATTAGTTTCAACTGGCGGTCATGTTGAAGCATCTCACGAGAAATATTGAGCGAAAGGTCCTCTGAATCGACCATTCCTTTCACAAAGCTGAAGTGATCCGGCAGAAGATCTGCGCATTTTTCCATGATCAGTACTCCATTAGAATACAGCTCAAGCCCTTTTTCAAATTCCTTAGAATAGTAATCAAACGGAATATTTTCCGGAATGTAGAGAATCGCATTGTAGCGGATCGTTCCATCGACATTAATGTGAATATGTTTCAGCGGCTTATCAAATCCGTAATGCTTCTCATGATAGAACTGCTCATAATCCTCATCCGTCAGCTCGCTTTTATTCTTCTTCCAGATTGGCACCATGCTATTAATGATCTTTTCTTCGGTCACTTGCTCAAATTCATCTGTTGAGCCTTCTTTCAGCTTGCTTTCCGTTACATCCATCTTGATTGGATAGCGGATAAAATCGGAATATTTCTTGATGATTTCTTTAAGACGATATTCCTCCAGGAACTGATCGTAATCTTCTTCTTCTGTGTTGTCCTTAATCGTTAAGATAATTTCCGTACCAACGCTATTCTTCTCACAAGGAGTGATCGTATAACCATCTGTTCCTTTCGATTCCCAGCGGTATGCCTGATCTGTACCAAAGGCCTTGCTGACCACTGTAACGATATCGGCCACCATAAAGGCCGCATAGAAGCCTACACCGAATTGTCCGATGATATCATGGCCGTCCTTGCTTTCATTTTCCTTTTTGAAGGCTAATGAGCCGCTTTTAGCGATGACCCCAAGATTTGTCTCTAACTCATCTTGTGTCATTCCAATCCCTGTATCAGTAATAGTCAGTGTGCGGTTCTCCTTGTCGGCACTCACTTTTATGTAATAATCATCCTTATGAAACGTTAAATTTTCATCTATTAACGCCTTATAATACAGCTTATCAATCGCATCACTCGCATTTGAAAGCAGTTCTCTCAAGAAAACTTCCCGTTGTGAATAGATAGAATTAATCATCATTTCGAGCAATCGCTTTGATTCGGCTTGAAATTGCTTCATTGCCATGATTTTATGCACCCTTTCCACATTCTTTTTAGCACTCAACTCATACAAGTGCTAACATTTTTTAATTATCACAAATTTCATCGATTTGTCAATACGCATTAGTCGTATAATGCCCGTCAGAATACAAATACTATCCGTGAATTCTTTATAGGGGGTGCTTTATTTATGCCGAATTTGAATGAACTAGAGCTGCAGAACCTTCGCCATCTTATTGGGGGTCATGGGACAATTGCCAATAAACTTGACTATTATGCCCAGCAGGTAACCGATTCTGCCATTGCAGACCAGCTCCGAAATGACGCTCAGGATGCACGCAAAAACAAACAAAATCTTATGACCTTTTTATAGAAAGAGAGGCTATGACACATGCAGGAAAAAGATATTGTCAGTGATTATTTATCTTGTTTGAATGGAAGCTTAGCTGGCTATGCCGGCATCATCGCGCAAACGGAAAATGAAGAGCTGCGCAGAACCATTCAGCAAATGCGCGACCAGGACGAAGCGCGCCAATATAAAATTTTCAGCATAGCTAAACAAAAGGGTTATTATATCCCCGCCGAACAAGCCACACAGGAAGAAATCAATACGGTGAAAAACCAATTTGCACAAGGGTAAGACGAAAAGGACAGCCGACAGCTGTCCTTTTTTGTTTTGTTCAAGTCTAATTCTTAGTAATTTTATCTGTTTTATAATATATTCTCCTTATACCGACAAGACTGGAGTGAAATACCTTTGGATAAAATTCCATTAATCGTTACAACTGAATGGCTTGAAGAACATCTTGACGACCCAAACCTGCGGGTAATCGATGCCACAACCTTTATGAAGCCTTTGCAAAATGGACAAATAACGCTGACATCTGGCAGAGACTCCTACAATCTGGGCCATATTCCTGGTGCCGTTTATGCTGATTTATTACATGAGCTCTCCAATCCTGAATCCCCCCTCCCATTTACATTGCCTGAACGTGAGGTATTTACTCAACATATGGAGAATCTCGGTATTGGAGATGAGGATACCTATACAGTTATATATGATCAAGGAGCGCTTGTCGGCGTATCTGTTACCGCCCCGCAATGGGCAGCTAGATTACGATGGCAGTTAAAGTATGAAGGATTGGAAAATATCGCTGTCCTTGAAGGCGGATTACAAAAGTGGAAGGAAGAAGGACGCTCGCTTACCAGCGAATCAAGCTCGTACCCGAAGGCTGATTTCTCGGGGAAACGGAAGGAAGAAATGCTCGCGACAATGGAGGATGTTCTTAAAGCCATTGAAGATGATTCTGTTGTGCTGATCAACAGCCTCTCTCCAGAGGATTTCAGAGGAGAAACAGATACATATCCACGGAAAGGCCATATCCCAAGCAGTGTGAATGTCTTCTTTGGGTGTCATGCGAATCCGCAGACAAAGACCATTCTTCCGACTGATGAGTTGAAGAGAAATTTCGAGAAAACGGGTGCCCTTGATCCGGATAAAAAGGTCATCACTTATTGCGGCGGCGGTATTGCCGCCACTTGGAATGCGTTAGTGTTAGAGCAGATTGGCGTGAAAAATGTGTCCGTCTATGATGGGTCGATGAATGAATGGGCTTCGAATGAAGATCTTCCTCTTATAACGGGAGACAAATAATAAAAACAAGAGATGGGAAAAACAGCCATCTCCTGTTTTTATCCGATTGTTTACATAATATTTTTATGTTATACCTATTATTCATGACTCCATATGAATGGGGCGTTTATCCCCTTCATTTCCCCCGCCATTTCTTCAATTTCAAAAGAAAGAGACCGATCAGAGGCAGCAAAAGGAATCCTATTGCGTAAGTAATCATACAGTTTTTTCGTAGAAGGAGCTAATTTATCCGCTCCCCTGAAGTCTATCGCTTGTGCGGCACAAATCCATTCAATCGCCAGAACCTTTCTAGCGTTATCAAGAATGCTTAAGGCATGTCTCGCTGCAGCGGCTCCCATGCTGACATGATCCTCCTGATTGGCGGAGGAGGGAATCGAATCAACACTTGAAGGATGGGAGAGAACCTTATTCTCTGACACGAGCGATGCAGCGACATATTGGGTAATCATCATACCAGATTCGAGTCCAGGGTTCGCACTCAAAAATGGCGGCAAATCATTTAATTGAGGATTCACCAGCCTCTCAATGCGTCTTTCAGAAATGTTCGCAAGCTCCGAAACAGCAATCCCAAGGAAATCCATGGCAAAAGCAAGCGGCTGCCCGTGAAAATTCCCGCCTGAGATCACTTGATCAGTCTCCGGAAAGATTAAAGGGTTATCGGTTGCGGCATTGATTTCAATGGACAGCCTGTCCCGTACATAGCTTAGTACCTGCTGGATGGCGCCATGAACCTGCGGGATGCAGCGCAGTGAATAAGCATCTTGAATGCGGAGCTCGCCTTGCCTTGTTGTCAACTGGCTATTCTCCAAATAGGTACAGATGCGTTCAGCTACCTCCTGCTGTTCCTTAAATCCTCTCACCTCATGGGTCAGCGGCAAAAAAGCATCCACCACACCGCGCAGGCCTTCAAGTGTCAATGATGCAATACCGTCTGCCATATCTGCAAGCCTCTTGCCCTCCATGTACGCGATTATCCCGCTTGCGGCCATAGCTTGCGTACCGTTGATTAATGCGAGCCCTTCCTTCGCTTCAAGCTGGATTGGCTTTAGCCCAGCTTTTTGCAAAGCAACTATTCCCGGGTATCGCCTCCCTTGGTAGATAGCCTCTCCCTCACCTATCAAAACAAGCGCCAAATGGGCAAGCGGTGCCAAATCTCCACTTGCTCCAAGAGAGCCTTTGCCAGGGATAATTGGACACACTCCCCTGTTCAGACAATCGACCAATAATTGAATAAGTTCCATCCTTATGCCTGAATAGCCTTTTGCCAGTGCGTTTGCTCTCAGCAATAGCATCAGCCTGGAAATGGGCTCTGAAAAAGGCTCTCCCACTGCGCAGGCATGGGAGCGAATTAAGTTAATCTGAAGCTCGCGTACATGGTCAGATGAAATGGTCGTTTCACTCAGCTTGCCAAATCCCGTATTCAGCCCATACACAATTTTACCTTCCGCCAGCTTTCTTTCAACAAGCTCTCTCGCATCCAAAATCCCTTTCTCGGCTTCCTTGCATAAAGCGACTTGCTCGGAATGATCGAGCACCCTCTCAATATCCTGCAGTGTTAAAGATTTTCCATCAATGAGAATCAACTCGTAACCCCCTCAGCTTTTCATCTCCTGGCATATAAAAGGCCATATCAGAGACAAGTCATGATATAGCCCAAAGTTGTTGGCTTGTAAATGAGAGAGCATGATTCCTATTCGTATACCCTCCATATATCTTTATGCGCAATCATAGAGAAAAATGGCTCCCGATAAGGAAAACAGCTTATTTCCCCGTTCTTTTTGCCATCAATCGTCCCGTCATAAACTGAAGCCAAGCATGAACCCCGATCCGGCAAGTCTCTTCAATTCTTGAATCTCGTGTCGGGTCTAAACAAACAAAATCGATATGATGAACAGCAGCCGATTTCCCGATTGCAAGCAAAGCTTCAAATAATTCTTCTGTCCGCATACCGCCAGGAGTTGCCGCAGGAACACCCGGCGCAAAGGAAATGTCAAGTACGTCCATATCAATCGTGACATAGATGAGATCGGCCCTTTTAGATAAATGATGCAGCTCTCGTTCAATGAGAGTAGAAATCCCTTCCTGCCTCGCCTTTTTAAGAGAGTGCATCCGAATATGATGCCTTCTCGCATATTCGACTAGTGATTTCGTATTGTAATAACCGTGGAGGCCGATATTCACGATATTCTCTCCATAAACGATATTCGCATCAATGAGCTGACGGATTGGCGTACCATTCGCCGGGCCAAATTCAGCAGGGTCTCGTACATCCAGATGGGTATCAAGCTGAAGAATAGCTATCGTTTGATTTGGGTCGGTGTCCTTCAATCCGCGGATGGCACAGGCCGTTGTGGAGTGATCGCCGCCAATCATGCAAAGGGTTTGTTTCGGAAAGTATTGTTTCAGCGCCTTCGTGGCTTCCTCAATTCTGCGATGTGATTCAGCAACATTCGTTGTATGCATTACGATATCACCTGCATCTGCTACCAAATATGAAGAGAGGTCAATCTCCTCCTCAAAATGATAGACTGCAAACTGCTTCCAAAGCTTACGGAACACATCCGGATAAAGAGATGCACCAGAAACACTGATGGATGCTTTGGACAAAGGGGCTCCATAAAGTATGCAATCCGGCGGTGAATGAACGCTGCCAATCTTTTGAACCCAATCATGTACATAGCCAGACGGTTCACCGGAAGAATTCCAGGACCAGCTCGGCTCACGAAGCCAGTGATCAGCTAAATCCATTGACAACCAGCTCCCCTTTCTTCCAAACAGTATGCGTATGATTGACACCGAAAAGATATTGAAGCTCTTGATAGGAGCCAATCTTCCAGAGAACGAGGTCAGCCTGTTTTCCGATTTCAATGCTGCCGAGCTGCGCCTCACGATTGATGGCGCAAGCAGCATTATAGGTCGCTGCAGTTAATGCTTCAGCTGGAGTCATCTTCATCATCAAACAGGCCAGATTCATCACAAGCGGCATGGAAACGGTCGGAGATGAACCTGGATTGCAATCTGTTGACACCGCAATTGGTACGCCCATATCAATCATTTTCCGGGCATTTGCGGGTTCCTCTCCCAAGAATAAGGCGGTTGCAGGAAGCAAGCAGGCGATAACTCCGGCATCTGCCATCGCCTTAATCCCGTCAATACTTGTCTTTAATAAATGCTCAGCTGAAATGGCGCCAATTTGGGCGGAGAGCTCGGCTCCTCCTGTCGAGACAATTTCATCTGCATGTATTTTCGGAATCAAGCCAGCAGCCTTCCCAGCCTCGAGAATTTGTTTTGAATGTTCGATGGAGAAAACATCCTTCTCACAGAATACATCAATGAATTCAGCGAGGCCTTCCTCTTGGACAGCGGGTATCATGCTCTCGATGATTTCTTCCACAAACTCCTCTTCCCTGCCGGTATACGATTTCGGAATGGCATGTGCTCCCATGAAGGTGGGGACAATATCGATTGGATGGTTTTCATTTAATTCCCGCATGACGCGTAATTGCTTCAATTCTGTTTCAAGGCTCATGCCGTAGCCGCTCTTTCCCTCAATCGTTGTAACCCCATGGAGTAAGAATTGATTCAAACGATTTTTTGCCTCGTTTAACAGAGTCGTAAAGGAAGCGGCTGCTGTTTTCTTTGCCGTCGCGTGAATACCGCCGCCGGCATTCATGATCTCCATATAGCTGGCACCTTGGAGGCGCATTTCAAATTCCTCTTCCCTGGTTCCGCCATAGACGAGATGAGTATGGGGATCGATTAAGCCGGGTGTCATCAGCCTCCCGCCGGCATCAATGACCTCAGCCTCACTCATCCTTCCGGCATATACTCGTTTTAATTGAGCCGTTTTGCCGACCGCCTCAATCTTCCCCTTTTCGATCCATAGACTGCCGTCTTCTATTAATCCAAGATCGCTCATATCCATTCCTATTTTCGGGCCTGTCCGTAATGGCTTCAACGTGGCAAGCTGACCAATATGATGAATCCATATCGGCCGGCTATTCATGATGGAGTGCTCCTCTATCCAGCATAGGCATTTGGATTCCTTTTTCTCGGGCCGTCTTTACCGCCCTTTCATATCCAGCATCCGCATGCCTCACAACTCCGAGCCCCGGGTCTGTCGTGAGTACCCGCTCAAGCTGATTACGAGCCTGTTTGGTTCCATCTGCCACAATCACCATCCCCGCATGAATGGAATAGCCCATTCCAACACCCCCGCCATGGTGGACTGATACCCATGAAGCCCCGCTGGATGCATTGATAAGAGCATTTAAGATAGGCCAATCAGCTACGGCATCAGAACCATCCTTCATCGCTTCTGTTTCACGGTTGGGAGATGCCACTGAGCCGGTATCCAAATGGTCTCGTCCAATGACAATCGGGGCTTTTAATTCACCGTTTGCGACCATGTCATTAATGAGGCGCCCAAATTTAGCCCTTTCCCCGTAGCCAAGCCATGCGATGCGGGCAGGAAGCCCTTGGAACTGGATATGCTTCCGGGCAAGCTGGATCCATCGGCAGAGTGCTTTGTTGTCTTTAAATTCTCGAAGGATTAACTCGTCTGTCTTGTCAATATCATTTGGATCTCCTGATAAGGCGACCCAGCGGAAAGGACCTCGTCCTTCGCAAAATTGCGGGCGGATATACGCGGGCACAAAGCCGGGAATATCAAATGCATTTCTAACGCCTGCATCTTTGGCAGCCTGCCGGATATTATTTCCGTAATCAAAGGCAATGGCCCCCTTCTCCTTCATATCCAGCATGCTCTGGACATGAACAGCCATGGAAGCAATGGATTTGGATTGATATTTCTCGGGATTTTCCCTGCGAAGCTGATCAGCTTCCTCTAATGTCATGCCGGACGGGATATAGCCATACAAGGGATCATGGGCAGACGTTTGATCGGTAATCACATCAGGAATAAAACCTTCTTTAATCATTTTCGGCAATAATTCTGCTGCATTTCCGCATAGTCCAATGGAGAGAGAGACTCCTTTTTTCTTTGCTTCAAGGGCCATTTTTACAGCCTCCTCCAGGGAAGAAGCTTTATAATCGGCATATCTTGTCTCTATTCTCCGGTCAATTCTCTTTTCATCAGCCTCAATGGCTACACAAACACCACCGTTCATCGTCACGGCAAGCGGTTGTGCACCTCCCATTCCTCCGAGGCCTGCCGTAACCGTAATCGTCCCTGCCAGCGTCCCGCCAAAATGCTGCCGCGCACATTCCGCAAATGTCTCATATGTCCCCTGAACAATTCCTTGTGAGCCTATGTAAATCCAGCTTCCTGCTGTCATCTGGCCATACATGATAAGCCCTTTTCGCTCAAGATCATGAAATACCTCCCATTTTGCATATGCCGGAACTAGATTAGAATTAGCCAGCAGCACACGAGGTGCAAACTCATGACTTCGGAAGACGGCGACCGGCTTTCCCGATTGAACTAACAGGGTCTCGTCATTTTCCAAGGCATTCAACGAATGAATGATGGTATGAAACGCTTCCCAGTTTCTCGCTGCTTTTCCCGTCCCGCCGTATACAATGAGATTCTCCGGATTCTCTGCAACATCTTCATGTAAATTATTCAAAAGCATTCGAATAGCAGCCTCTTGCTGCCAGCCTTTTGCATGTAATTCCGTTCCGCTATAGTGGTGATATAAAGCTAAATGCTTATTCAACTTCTTCCTACCTCCCTCGTATAATTCCGGGATACTACGCCCGTGACCTTTCTAAACTATCTATATTCAAAGAGTGGAAGAAATAGATTCTATATTTGTAGACACTTAAATAAAAGGTTTTTCAATAGCTAGATTAACTGCTCGTTTTCTACATACGAAAAGACATTCGGCAGACGAGAGGTGAGACAGGAACTAGAATTAGATTCCCGATTTACAGATACTGTGGGAAGAGTGCTTTTACAAAAAAACAGTCATCGAACATGTTCTTACCTCATCATTCAGATACCAGGTTCCTGAAGTTCGGTCAAAAATAGTTTATCTTTCGTTTCTCCCCTGATTATGAACTTCCTTCTATTTTGTTTAAGTCAATCTATACTGGTTTACACTACTGGTAGGCAGAACTTCTGGGTGGTTGTGGATAGTCTCTTGGTTATATAGTTATGTCGAAAATCGCGGCTGCTTGCTTCTTACTCCCCTAAATAAATTTCTTTTTTCATTCACTTAAATAGGTTATAGAAATCATAATAGTAAGAGGTAAACGATGGTTAATCATATACGCTCTCAGTATGAATCATTTTCTCATTTAATATGGAAAATCGCGATAGGATCCTCCTTATCGTGGGAACTATCACGTCTTTTAGGTTCTGAACACCCTTACTTAGCGCCTTTATCCGTTATTATATGTATTCAGGCAACAACAGATAAAACGATTAAATTAGCGATTCAGCGTGTAATTGGGACAATTGTCGGGATTCCAATCGTGGTTTTAATTGCTAACCATTTAACGATAAATGGATTAAGTTTAGGTCTATTAATACTATTAGGCGGCTATATGACAAAATGGTTAAAATTGAGCCAACAGATTATGCATCAGGTAGCATTAACGATTTTATTAGTATTTGTTTTCGAGAAACGAACAGAGAATTACGCTTTCGATCGAATGAACGATACTCTTATTGGTGTAATGGTAGCGGTTCTTTTTCAATTTATTTGGTCTTACTTTAAGTGAAAACAAAAGAATGCATCCTATAAAGAATGATGTCTATCATGAATTGCCCCTTTCACAGAAAACAGGCTATGTAAGGGTCCGTCTTCGGATTCGAGAAGGAATTCTTTCATCCTTTTCATCAAGGCTATTTTCGAGTGCCGCCGTCAAGTTCCAAAAGAACACCAAATAATTCTCGAAATACGACAATGAGGCTTTGACAAACGGTTTCCAACAAAAAACGCCGAACTATTTTAAACTGCACTTTAAAATAATTCGGCGTTCTTTCGTGATATTGTTAGTAGCATACGCTTGATTAATGTTTCAGACCGTTGACTCCTTGCAAAGGTTACGGACAGGGGGAGATCCCGCAGATGCGAAAAAGCACTAGAGGAGGCTCCCGGTTTCTCCGCCGCCTGCAATGAAAATCAACACTTTAGATTAACTAAGCCTATATTTCAGTTCAACATTCGATTTTAGACACGGCAAATTTAGTTATGTCCAAACCTCACTTGGAATTCTTCTTATTAATCCTGCATGAAATCGATTGGCTGCTTTTCTTCAAAGAAAACATTCGTTTGCTTTGGCTCTGTTTTAGCAATAATGCGGCCGGAACGTACAGAATATAGTACTTCTGCCTGCAGTCGAACAGCATGATAGCCATCCTCTGCATTCAATACGATGAAGTTAGCTTCATTTCCTTCTTCAATCCCATAGCCTTCCAAGTGCAAGGTTTTCGCACTGTTAGAAGTAATATACTTTAAGCTGTCCTTTATTTCGCTGTAACCCATCAGTTGGGATACATGCAGACCCATGTGAAGAACCTGCAGCATATTTCCATTACCGATTGGATACCAAGGGTCCATGATATCATCGTGACCAAAGCACACGTTTAATCCGTTTTGGCCAAGCTCTTTTACACGAGTTAATCCGCGGCGCTTTGGATACGTATCAAAACGGCCCTGCAAATGAATATTCACAAGCGGATTGGCAACAAAGTTAAGCTCAGCAAGACGCAGCACACGCATAAGCTTATAGGCATAGGCATCATTATAAGACCCCATTGCTGTTGTGTGGCTAGCTGTTACTCTACCTTGATAATCATGATGAATCGTCTCTCTTGCGACTACCTCCACGAATCGGGATTGTTCATCATCAATTTCATCGCAGTGAACATCAATCGGCTTATCATATTTCTTCGCCAACTTAAATAATTCACGAATGGAGTCTACTCCATCCTCACGTGTGAATTCGAAATGCGGGATCCCGCCAATAACATCTGCCCCCATCTTCATGGATTCCTCCAGAAGCTCAAGCCCATTAGGATAGGAGAGAATGCCTTCTTGCGGGAACGCCACGATTTGAAGGTCCACATACGGCTTCATTTCTTCTTTCACTTCAAGCATGGCTTCAAGAGCAACGAGAGATGGATCAGTTGTATCAACATGTGTGCGTACATGGCCAATCCCGCCGGCAATCTGCCAGGACAACGCCTTCTTCGCACGGGCCTTCACATCTTCCTTCGTCAAGAATTCCTTCCGTTCAGACCATCTTTGGATACCTTCAAATAATGTGCCGCTCTCGTTCCAGCGGGGCTGTCCGGCAGTCAATGTCGTATCCAAGTGAATATGCGGCTCGATGAATGGAGCGGAAATCAGCCGACCCTTTACATCAACGGTTTCCAATCCCTCTGTCTGCTCTTGCCCGGCAGGGAGAATTTTCGTGAATTTTCCATCCTCAATGAATAGATCCCATAGTCCTTCTCTTCCAAGTATTTTTGCATTAGACCACTTGTTCATAAATAATCTCTTCCTCTTCTATATTTTCGGTTACGGTTGTTGTTTTCATTACTTTAACAAGGATAAAGTAACTGATTCCTGTTACTAGCAAGGAATTTAAGGATGATACGCCCGGCAATGTTAACCCTGCAATTACTCCGGCTGCCCAGGCAATGACCGCAGCCTGGTTGACATCTTTTATCTTAGCCTTTCCATAGGCAATATACTGACGTTTCTTCAAGAAGAAATAATCAACAATGATAATCGAACCGATTGCCGGTAGTGTAGACCCTAAGAAGGTCAGCCAGGTTGTGAAATGATTGTATAAGAAAAGGGCGAACACTGTACTGATTGTCCCATTAATCAGAACCATCATAACTTTCGGTCTTTTAAACATAGTTGCAAACCCTAAAGCTGAAGCATATAAAGAGTTATCATTTGTTGTCCAAATGTTTAATCCAAGAACGAAGATGGCCGGCAGGATGATTCCCTGACTAATCATCACATCTGAAATATCATTATGTCCGGTGGCGATAACACCAATAGCTCCGAACAGGAACATCAGTGTATTCCCTAAGAAGAAAGCAATGACTGTCGTGCTCACCGCATGCCTGCTATTTTTAGCATAGCGTGTAAAGTCAGGCGTCAAAGTACCTCCGCTGATGAAAGATCCAATGGTAATGGTTAAAGCTGCCGCGATTCCAAGTGATGTTTCTGGTGTATAAGCGAATAATTGTTCCACTCCACCCATGTCTGTAATAGCTTTACCAGCACTAAAGCTTCCAAGAATTGCAATGGATGGAACAGCTACAAAGCTGATAATCGTTAATGCTTTCATTCCAAAGAAGGCTGTTGATGTCATGAGAATTCCAGAGATGACGATTAGCGGAACTAGCGGCATCCCAGTAACTTTATGAACGGGATAGGCAAACATCCCTAAGCCGACCCCAAACCAGCCAATCTGTGTAATGGATAGCATGAATGAACTAATATAAGCACCCTTTTGTCCAAATGAATACTGGGCAAGCAAGTGGGTAGATAAACCTGTTCTTGCCGCGATATAGGCTAATGAGCCGGTAAAAGCTCCAAGAATTAAGTTTCCAAGCATGACGACACCAATCATCTGAGCGAACGTTAAGCCTTCTCCAAGTGAACCTCCAGCCCACATGCTCGCTGAATAAAAGGAGAAACCAAGCATAACAACAAGCATTTTCCAAAAATTATTCCGTTTCTCCTGCGGAACCGGTTCAAACGAATATTCCTTATCTTCTATTTTCATGGTTGATGTATCCTCCTCATAATTTATGGCATAAAAAAAGCACCTGCCCATTTGAGGCAAGTGCTGATTGTATGACTAATAGTATACACCTATAGTATATACCTATACTACGGGTCTATATCTCTCAATTCATTCACGCGCACCTTGTCAGCCTCTCTGGACTACTCTTAAAGGTAACCATATTCATTTAACAAGTACTTTATCAGATTTAACTCTATATGACAATATCAATATTTGGTAAATCGACCAACTATTCTTCTGACATGATAAAGGATCCAGGTAAATGGACACAAAAAGTGGTCCATTCTGGGGTAGATGTGCATAGTAAATAGCCATCATAGCTTTCGGTTATTTTCCGGCAGACATAAAGCCCAATTCCTGTACCTAATTCCTTCGTCGTAAAAAACGGTTCAAAAATCGATTCAATATACTCCTTTTCAATCATCGGTCCATTATTAGAAATACAGATCATCAGCTGATTATCCTTGACTCCTGCCTTTACTTTAATGATACGCTCAGAGGGAACATTTTTTAAGGCATCAATAGAATTAACAAATAAATTCAAAATGACCTGTTTCAAACCGTTTCTGCTAGCCTTGATAATAAGATGATCGGGCACATCAATCTCCACATAGACGTTTGTATCAATAATACTCGCATAGCTCAATTGCTTGATTTCCTCTATGAGCTGCTTAATAGAGATGACGACCACTAAATCTTCGTTTAGTTCTGCCTTTGAGGTATGAAGGAACTGGGTAATACGGAAATTCAGCTGATTCAATTCATAATCCATGATATCCAAATACTTCATATTCGGATATTCCTTTTTCAAGATCTTATTGAACCCCATCACAGCTGTCAACGGATTGCGGAATTCATGGACAAAACTGGAGGAGATTTGGCCGAGCAGCGCTAGTTTATCCTTATGGTTTTCGTTGATGAACGACGTCTTTTCATCAATAACCTTATTTGCCAGATGCGAATAGGTAGATACCAGTTCATAGCTGAAGATATCAAATTGCTTGTTCACGTTATTGATGACGATTTGAAGTGCGGCAACAGGTATATCGATTGTCATGATTGAATTGACAATAACACGTCTTCCTTGGTTGATATTATACAAAACCTCGCCAATATTGATAACATCCATCCGCTCCGAGGCAACCTTTCTGGCCATCTCTTTTATCGCTTTTTCAGAGATTGTTCCTTTGATTGTATCGACCAATTGACTGAACATCATTCTACGGGGAATCTCCCACTGGCTGATTAACTCTCCCTTTCTATCCTGGTCCATCTTGATAGAATTCAAGTATTCCTTGTAAAGGTAAGGTTCTTCCTTAGTCAGCCACGTTTCAATAAGCTCTATATATTCATCATGTTCCATTAATATGGGCTTCATTGCTTTCTGACCACCATTTCAATTCGCATTTAATATTTGTTTTATAATTCGACATAGCCAAAAAATATCCTCTACAAAACAAGAAATATTTTGAAATTGAAATATTGTCATGGCTCAGTAAACAACAGAGGCACCCAGCATTATCTCAGCAAAACAATTGACATATTTATGCAAAGGCGTAATATCAATTTATAGCATAAAAGGCAGGTGACAACCGTTCTTGGCTAATTCAACCATTTAACCACCCTCTTTAAAACATGTATTCTCGCTTGAGTTGAAGCCGAACGATTAAACAATGAAAATAGTTAAGCTGCTCTTTCAAACGGGTCTTTTATTCATTTTTTATTACATAGGAGAATGGCTCCAGCAAACGCTGAATTTTATGATTCCCGGCAGTGTGGTTGGGATGCTTCTTTTGTTTGCTTTACTGGTCATCGGCATCATTCCCCCAACATGGGTGAATGTGGGATCAAATTTTCTGTTAGGTATTCTGCCTCTTTTATTTGTACCTGTATGTGTCGGCATCATGAAGTATGGAAATCTATTTTCGCTAAAAGGGGCCATTATTATTGCTGTCATTTTCATCAGTACACTGATGACACTCGCCATTACCGGCGCTATCAGTGAGGTTGCTTCCCGGAAGCAAGAAGGGAGAATCCATGAGTGATTAATCATATCCTATCAGCACTTATTATCATACTCTTTACCATTATCGTCTTTCTATATATGAGAAAGCTGTATATATCCTATCCATATACCTTTCTCATACCGATTCTAACGACAACAATCATCATTGTTATTCTCTTAAATCTATTTAATATTAGCTATGATACGTATATGATTGGCGGTACATGGATCAATCAGTTCCTTGGTCCTGCCATCGTTGCGCTTGCCTATCCTTTATACAGGCAAAGGAAGGTATTGGCCGATTATAAATATGTCATTTTAAGCGGTGTTTTTTGCGGGGTTCTGGCAGGTATGGTGAGCGGTATTCTGCTCGCGATGGCAGCGGGAATAAATGAGCGGATTTTGTATTCAATTATGCCAAAATCGTTTACTACGCCGATTGCCATTGAACTTTCAAGCCAGGCGGGCGGCATTCCGAGCATGACTGCCATATTTGTCATGTTTGCCGGTTTTTCAGGAGCTATTTTAGGGCCGCAATTCTTACGCCTCATAAAGATTACAAGCCCTATCAGCCTTGGAATAGCCATGGGTTGTGCCTCCCATGCAATAGGCACTTCTAAAACAGCCGAAATCGGTGAGACAGCCTTTTCTATGAGCTCAGTATCCATGACCTTGAGCGCCGTATTTGGTTCCTTACTCAGCCCTGTTATTCTGCAGCTTTATCATTCTTTTGTTATCTAGTAAATAGGAAAAGGGCTTGGTTGTAGTAACCCAAGCCCTTTTCTATTGCTTTTCCCCAACGGTCAGCCATTCCTTAAGCCCTTTATTGGTTTTTTCCAATGTTTGAAGCTTTTTCATGACTCCTTCTTGCTGGTTCTCAATCCTGCTAATCTTTGCTCTGCAGCGCTCCTTTTCCTTGAAAACAGTCCGTTTCATTTCAGCAAGTCTATCAATGGTTGCAGTGCTTCTCTTAATATTTGCCTTTTCAGCATCTTTGAAGTCGTTCTCCGAAGTGATTACCTCTTCAACCATCAAACTTAATAAATAATCACTTCTTCTCTTTTCAGATAGGATGTCCAGTGAAGCAGTCATATTCATCAATTTAGTGGATACCTGTTTCATCACGCTCGTTTCTAATCGATCAGAACGTTTTAGGGACTCGATATCCCGAATCGTTCTTTGACTGTTTTCATATTGCTCCGACAGTCGTGTAAAAGCATCTGATATCTTCAAGGCACGTATATCAATATACGTTAAAGCCCCCTTAATCTTCTCCTTTTCTTCCAATATAAGCTTTTTCTCCTGATTCATTCTATTCTCAATCTCTGTTAGTTTATTCTCCGCCTTATTTAATGAATCGCTTGTTTCAATATGCTGCATTTCCAGCAGATTGGAATGATAATGCAAATCCTTATAGGCAGTTGATCGGCTCATCCATAAGTGAATCAATCTGTCCTCCTCTTCCACTTCCTCCGATTCAGCATAGGATAGGAACGTAATTTGAAAGAGAAAGAAGGGCAATAACCTTTTCTTTATGGATTTATGATGATAATTAACAAGCAAGGCTCTTCCTTTCAGAATAAAAGGATTGATCAATAAAGGAGACAGAAGAAAATCAGGCAGAGGGTTTGCCACCTCTGTCCGGTTACCGGACGATTGAGTCTGCTTTTTCGTAAGAAAGAACAGAATGGATGGGATGGCTTCATATATCTTGGGTCCAGCAATCCTCCGCAGAATCTCAATGCTCTCTTTCAAGCCTTTATCTACGAAGATTGGCATGAGACTTTCAGGAGTAACATCATTGATTTGTAAGCTATTCTTTAGGTTATCCTGCTGGTCGGTCGAAAGGGATTGAAGGCCGGAATAAAGCAGAGCGTAAATGGTCGCTTGTCTATTCTTCGGTTCCTCCTTCAAATATAAGTCCATTTCATCCATTAAGCGTTCCAGCTGATAGTGGACCAAATGTTCTAGTCTAGATTCAGACGGCATTTTCTTGATGAATGCTGCAAATAGCTTGTCCTGTTTCACTAGTTGCTTATGAGTTTCCAAAACAATTTCTTCACATTGCTTTCTTAATTGACTAATATTCTGGATATACATATCGTGTCTTCCTATCAACTGGCATAGTTCTTGAAAAAGATCTAGTTGAATGTCTGTATCGCTCCGTTTGTCAAGAGAGGCAGACATAGATGCGACTTTGCTTGTCAAATACGTACAATCATCCTTTGACAGAATCGTTTTAGACAAAGTGGACAATAAATGGGGAAGCGAAGTCTTCGCTAAGAATGCGTATATGATTCGGAGTTCTCTTCCTTTTAACCTGAGAAGATTGTTCAGTAATCGTTCACCATCCATATGGCATTCCTCCTCCTTAACGACCATAAATATGGTTAAGCGTACCATAGGATTCATAAAAAACCTGGAGGTTGATGAAGCCTATATAGAATAATGACAAGTAATTATCTATTTTTTTCGACAAATTTCATCGTATATATTGAAAGACTGTAGTTATCTGACAAAAAAAAAAGAAAGGACAGATACATTTATGCCATGATGTATCTATCCTTTAATACCGTACAATGTAATGGTTTCTAGATGGAGTAGTCAAGAAACATTTTGACTGATTTTGGCGTCACAAATACATGCTCGCCAACTTGAATGACCATGGATTGATAGAGGCTTTTAGGTATCTCTGCCTCAATCATTTCCCCGTTATCTCTTCGGAGCATTTCTATCCTGACAACCGAACCAACTGGATGGATATGCTCAACAATGGATTCAATCGAATTCTCCGTCAAACGATCCTTATCAATATCCAGATCGTGCGGACGAACATAGCCAATCCCCTCTGTTTCATTTACTTTCTTATAATCAGGCAGTTCAATCCGATAGCTCCCTGTTTCTAAAATCCCGCCGTTCACCTTGCCGCTCAAGGAATTCACATTGCCGAGGAAGTCCAGCACAAAAGCGGAAGCAGGTTGTTCATATACTTCAAGCGGTGTTCCAACCTGTTCCACACGTCCATTGTTCATAATGACGATTCTGTCCGCCACCTCCATGGCCTCTTCCTGATCATGAGTGACGAAAACACTTGTGATATCAAAGTCGTTGTGCAAATTCCGCAGCCACCTTCGTAACTCTTTACGTACCTTCGCGTCTAATGCGCCGAAAGGTTCATCCAGAAGAAGCACTTCCGGCTCCACAGCAAGCGACCGGGCGAGCGCTACCCGCTGTCTTTGTCCCCCAGATAGCTGCGCTGGGTAATGGCGGGCATAATTCTCCAGCTTAATCAAGGCCAAAAGCTCGTGCACCTTATCATCAATCTGCTGCTTTGAAGGCCTGCTCTTCCTTGGTTTAACCTTTAGGCCATAAGCAATATTTTCATAGATGGTCATATTTCTGAACAGCGCATAGTGCTGAAAAACGAATCCGAGATTTCTCTCCTTTGCATGCCGCTCCGTATAATCCTCCCCATTGAATTTGATTCTTCCTCCGTCCGGACTCTCCAATCCCGCGATGATTCTAAGCAAGGACGTCTTTCCTGAACCAGAGGGACCTAATAAGGCAATTAATTCACCGCTATTTATTGCTAAATCGATATCGTGAAGAATAGCGGCATCCCCAAATGATTTGCTAACCCCTTCAATCGTAATTTTCATCTCGATTCCTCCTAGCCTGCCTTAGTTGAGCGATACCCTGATTTCCACTCAATCAAGTTCTTTACGATCAAAGTGATGATGGCGATCAGTGACATGATGGATGCGACAGCAAAAGCTGCCGAAAATTGATATTCATTATAAAGAATTTCGATATGGAGCGGCATTGTATTTGTCAGGCCGCGAATATGTCCTGATACGACTGAAACAGCTCCAAACTCGCCTACAGCACGGGCATTACAAAGGATAATTCCATAAAGAAGTCCCCATTTGATGTTTGGCAAGGTAATCCTCCAAAATGTCTTAAATCCTCCAGCCCCCAAGATTAGTGAGGCTTCCTCCTCCGCCGTCCCCTGTGCCTGCATCAAGGGAATAAGCTCTCTTGCCACGAATGGAAAGGTGACAAACAATGTTGCCAGTACAATGCCAGGGAGCGCAAAGACAATTTTTATGTCATTGTTAAAAAGAAACTCTCCAAAAAGACCGCTTGTGCCAAACAATAAAATAAAGACCAATCCCGCAATGACAGGCGAGACAGCAAAAGGAATATCAATTAACGTAATCAGGAGATTCTTTCCCTTAAACTGATACTTGGAAATTGCCCAAGCTGCACATATTCCGAATAACGCATTTAACGGAACGGCAATAAATGCAACGGTGAGCGTCAGCTTAATGGCAGCAACCGCATCAGGATGAGTAATCGAGGCTATGTAAACAGACATCCCTTTTTCAAAGGCCTTCAGGAAGATGGCTGCCAATGGCAGTAACAAAAATAAGGCAAGAAATAAGACCGTAATGCCTATCAAGATATATTTAACCCAGGAGGACTCCCCCCTCTCCCGGCGTGCAGCTGTATTAGTGTGTAAATCTATTTGTGGAATCCCCATAATTCAACCCCCTTAACCATTCATAAACTTCCTTCCGGACCACCATTGCAGCATATTGATCAGCAGCAAAATAAGAAAGGTAAAAAGCAGCATAACCGATGCAATAGCTGTCGCGCCCGCATAATCATATTGCTCAAGCTTTGTCATAATCACGAGGGGAGCAATCTCAGTCTTAAACGGCATATTGCCAGAAATAAAGACAACAGATCCATACTCTCCCAATGCCCTCGCAAAAGAAAGGGAAAAGCCGGTTATTAAGGCAGGTATAATCTCCGGAAAGATGACATAACGAAATGTCTTCCATTTGCTCGCGCCGAGGATGGTGGATACTTCTTCCACCTCTTTATCGATATTCGCCAAAACCGGCTGTACCATTCGAATGACAAACGGCAATCCAATAAAGACAAGAGCCATGATGATACCAATTGGTGTATAGGCAATCTTGAAGGAAAAGAATTGTCCAACCCATCCTTCTGATGCATACAGGGTAGTTAATGAAATCCCCGCCACAGCTGTCGGCAAGGCAAAAGGCAAATCTACCAAACTATCAAGAAGCTTCCTTCCAGGAAACGTATAACGAGTCAGAACCCAAGCAATCAGCACGCCAAAAATGGCATTGACACAAGCGGCTGCAAAGGCGGTGCCAAAGCTGACCTTGTAGGCCGCAATTGCTCGCGGATCACTAATTGTATCAATGAATCCCGAAAAGCCGAGAGTGGTTGATTTAAGCAATACCATCGATAAGGGCAGCAGGACTAGCACACCTAAATACAAAACGGTAAATCCCATTGTCAATCCAAAACCAGGCAGTACAGGCTTGGCTTTAATTCGTTTAATCGCCAATTCAGCATCCCCTACTTTTCCATTAAATAAAGGCAAAGACAGTCCGCCTTATTTATTTTGTATAAATATCATCAAATGTACCGCCATCATTGAAATGGACCTTCTGGGCATTTTCCCAGCCGCCAAATCGCTCATCAACTGTCACTAATTCAACATCAGGAAATTGGTCCGTATATTTCTTCATAATGTCCTCATTCCTTGGACGGTAGTAGTTCTTCGCGGCAATTTCCTGTCCCTTATCACTATATAAGTATTCTAAATAAGCTTCAGCCACTTTCTTCGTGCCTTTTTTCTTGACAATCTTATCGACAGCAGCGACCGGCGGTTCAGCAAGAATACTAATGGATGGCGCCACGATTTCAAATTCGTCCTCACCTAGCTCATTCAATGAAAGGAAGGCTTCATTCTCCCAGGCAATCAGCACATCTCCTATCCCTCTTTCGACGAATGTCGTCGTTGCCCCGCGTGCACCGGAATCAAGCACCTCAACATTTTGATAAATATCCTTCATAAATTGCTTAACCTTTTTTTCATCTTTATTATAGGTTTCTTCTGCATACGCCCAGGCAGCGAGGTAATTCCATCGTGCACCCCCTGATGTTTTCGGATTAGGCGTAATGATAGACACATCTCCTTTAACGAGGTCATCCCAGTCTTCAATATTTTTTGGATTTCCTTTCCGAACAAGGAATACAATCGTCGATGTATAAGGAGTTGAATTACTGTCCAATCTGGATTGCCAATCCTTCTCAATCAGTCCATTCGCAGCGATTTCATCGATATCATAGGCCAAAGCAAGTGTCACTACATCTGCCTCTAATCCATCAATGACTGATCGTCCTTGCTTCCCAGAGCCTCCATGTGATTGCTGAATGGTGACTTCCTCACCTGTTTCTTCCTTCCAATGCTTAATAAACTCTTCATTGAATTCTTGATATAATTCACGTGTTGGATCATAGGAAACATTCAAAAGCTCTACCTTGCCTCCTCCTTCTCCACTCGAAGCACCATCCCCGCAGCCGGCTAATAACAGCCCTACGCATAATACCCCTAAAAGGATCTTTGACATTTTCAATGTGAATTCCCCCATTCTTTTCTTTTGCTCTTCATTCATACTGTTTTAATCCCGATAGGCAAACCAGCCCATACAAAAAGGCATACCGGTATAGAAATCCGGTATGCCTTCGGTTGTCCGATCAGCTAGATGTATGAATGTACTCACATCATAATATCAAGTAATCCTACATGTCAACTATGAATTTAGAATAATCAATCACTTTTTCAAAAAAAAAGAAGCCACCATGCGCCATAACGCTTGATTGCTTCTTTCTCCCTTATAATTCATCATTCATTTTCTTTGATTGCCGTGCACATACTTCCATTGCTTGGATAACGGCTGAGCGGAAACCCCGCTCCTCGAGTGCAGATACAGCTGCAATGGTTGAGCCTCCTGGCGAGCAAACCATATCTTTCAGCTCAGCCGGATGTATGCCGGTATCCATCGCAAGCTTAGCTGAACCAAGAATCGCTTGTTCCGCCATCTTAATCGCCTGCTTTCTCGGGATTCCTAGCTTAACGGCTCCATCTGCCATTGCTTCAATCAGCATGAAAATATAAGCAGGGGATGAACCGCAAAGGGCGATAAACGCATCAAACTGCTCTTCCTCCATCACTTCTACTTCTCCGAATAATTGAAAATACTCCCGCATTAGCTCCATCTCTGTATCAAGTACATGCTCATTAGAACAAATGGCGGTCATTCCTTCCTGAACGAGAACAGGCGTATTCGGCATCGTTTTGATGATTTTTGACGATTTCCCAATCCACACATCCATTTGCTCAAGCTTGATGCCAGCAGCAATCGAGACGATGATTTGATCAAACGTAATCACTTCTCTTATTTCCTTTAAGACACTCTCATATTGAGCCGGATTGACTGCCATAATGATAATATCGGATTGCTGAGCAACTTCAAGATTGTTTAAGGTTGTCCGAATGGGCCATTTCTCTTTCAATTCATGAAGCGAGGATTCCGTTCGGACGGATGCCATGATGGAATCCGGGCTGATTTGTTCACTTTTCATCAGTGAACCAAGCATAGCTCTGCCCATGTTTCCGCAGCCGATAAATCCTATTTTCTTATCCATAAATCCACACCTATCCAAAAATTTTAGTCCCGCATGAACGGACAGTATGACTCCCACCAAAATATTGCAAGATTTCCGAGAAGCTTAGGCGGGAGATTAACTGTCCGTACATGCCCGATTGGGTCAACTAACCATCAGCGGAAGTAGCAAGACCCCGCTGATGGAAGTTTCACTTTATCCCGCATTAACGGACAGTATGACTCCCACCAAAAATGCAAGATTACCGAGAAGCTTAGGGGGGAGATTAACTGTCCGTAAATGCCCGATTGGGTCAACTAACCATCAGCGGAAGTAGCAAGACCCCGCTGATGGAAGTTTCACTTTATCCTTATCGTACCATATTTAGCAGATTGTTCGCTTTTCATACGTCTTCAGATGTTTCCAGCCCTTGACCTTTGAAGCGTGAGAGGGCAATAAGAGGGAATATATAATTATAGCTCTCATAAAGAATATAAAAGCCTCCCGGCAGACCAATCCCTGTCGGATAGCGGGAAGCCTCTTCATCATAATTCTTCTCATCTAGGAGAAAGCGAGCCGCTTTCATTGCGGCATCCCTTTTATTCCTGCCTCCAGCTACGAGGGCGTCAAGGGCCCAGGCGGTTTGTGAGGGGGTTGAGTAAGCTAAGGGGATATATTTCTTTTCTTCACAGCTTTGGCAAGACTCCCCAAATCCGCCGTCCTTTTGCTGGATAGATTCAAGCCAGTCCAGTGCCTTTTGCACAGCAGGATGCTTAGAGCTGATTCCAACTGCGCATAATCCCGTAACAGCTGCCCATGTACCATAAATGTAGCAAACACCCCATTTCCCGTACCAGCTGCCATTCCTCTCCTGATGCAGGAATAGCCATTTTACAGCTTTCTTCACCATCTCGTCATTATAGGTCATTCCGGCATAGTTACCTAGAAACTCCAAAACTCTTCCCGTTAAATCAGCCGTTGAATCATCAATAAGAGCATCTGCTGCATTCTCAATCGGCAAGTGAGCAAAGAGAGGATCGTATGCATCCTTCTCAAAAGCGCCATATCCCCCATCCTTATTCTGCAGCTTTTTTAAATAGGCCGTCCCTCTGCTCCATGACTGCCGAAAGGGATGTCCAAGCTCTTGGCTCTTCGTCAAGGCTCTCAGTGCCGCCGATGTATCGTCATTGTCTGGATTGAAATGATTGCTGTCTGAAAAACCCCAACCGCCCGGAGAAGCACTCGGTGCATGAATAGACCAATCCCCCCTCTTTATGTGCTGCTTTCGCAATAAATACTCATTAGCCTTCTTGACCATTGGATGAGAGATATCCACACCAGCCGTTTGCAATGAATAGGAAAGGAGAGCGGTATCCCATATCTCTGAAGGTGAATTTTGAATATGCAGCCCTTCTGCAGTTTGAATGGCATAGCTCTTCAACCCTTCAACGGCCCTTTGCAGAATAGGGCTGTCCTTTGGATAGCCCATTGCCATCAAACCGTAAATCATATAAAAGGTTGATGAGGCATAGCTGTATAAAGTCCCATTCTCCTCAATCCGGTCAATCATCAGCTTTTCTGCTTCTTGATAGCCTATTTTACGGTAATACAGCGGATTTAGGTGAAGTGATTTGATTGATTGTACTAAGGTATCTGCTAACCCACGTTCCTCCCTGAACCAGCCGCCCTTCTTATCCTCAAAATAATGTTGTTCAACGTTGTGGTGAATGGAAAAACGTTTATTCATACAGAGGATCATCGGGGTCAGGTGAACTCTCGCATAATTGCTGCAATGATACATACTGAATGGGAAATACGAGGGCAACAGAAAATAGGCTGTCGGAAAATTGAAATAGGAGGGATATGAATACATCCCATTCATCGCAAGAAAGAGTTTAATCATAAAGTGAGCCTTCTTTGGACCGCCATGCCGATCCATGAAATGCTCCGCCCTTTTCATCTCCTCATCATCCGAGTTAAATTCACCTGAAATTAGCAGGGATGCATAAGCCAGCACAGTCGCTGATACATTTCCGTCCAACTCATCAGGATAAAGCTTCCACGAGCCGTTATCCTGCTGCGATCGCAACAGCTTATTCACCAGCCCTGCCATTAAATCAGGCTCATTTAATCCTAATGTACGGATAATCGCAATCATGAAACAATCGTTTAAAATCGGACCTTGAAACGGGAACGTCCACTTCCCATCCTCATCCTGCAGTCTTTCCAATTCTGCTTTCTTTACAAGAATATATTTATGTATCACATCCATAATGGCCTTATCTTCCTCCATTCATATAACCGATGGGCAAAATAGCCAGCTGGTCCTTGATTAAGAAATCACGATAATACCGCATGAAACCTGCATAGATGAGAGCATCATCCTCTGTGCTTTTAATAAAGCGTGCTTCAAGCGCTCTTAAGGCTTGGCTGATTTCACTCTGTGCCACCGTCATTCTTTTTCCTTTTGTGATTGCAAGAATCTTCTCTATATACTCATTCGCAAATGTCGAATCATTCTCGTTCTTAACACAGTCCCGCTCAACAAGAAGAAAGGCAGGATACTCTTCAATTTCTTCCGATTCCATCAACTGCTTAAACCCTAGGAACGCTCCTATAATAAATGCCGGGGCAACAGCCGGGAATACAATATATTCGAGTTTCTTTCCTGTAAGCTGTTCACCTATTTCATAAGCAAATGTTTGAATACCCGCGAGGAAAAAAGGATGATAATAATAGGAATCCTCCAATTTCCCGCCGTCGGTTACAGCTTCTTTTATCCGAGCTCTATGCGTATAAGCCCTCCATGCCAAACGCTCCTTATGTGGCATAGGAGAGACTTCTTTTTCTATCATATCTCTATCCTTCAGCATAGCCGCCATAGCGGCAAAGCCCCTGTCATAAACGCCTGAAAAGGGAGCAAAATATTCTAGTTTCAGCATGATGGACGGATTATCAGCGTCAAGAGGAATCAATGGCGTAAACCCTTCCCCCATGGTTATTTCTTTCCAATCCTCATTGCCCTTTGGAAAGAAGTGATTCTTGTACCTCCATAGACTGGCGGCTTCAAAATCAATACCGGCTGCATCCATCTTCTCTCCACTTGCAGGTATGTGTAGAAGTCCACCGCATTGACAAAGACTTGAGAATTCATCCAGCTCATAAACTTCATGACAGCTTAAGCACTCCAATGGTTCAATCATCCCGTCCCCCCTTGTTTCTCTTTGTCCAAAAACACGAAAAAGGAAAATATGGTATAATAAGCATATGATAGAAATGCTAAAAACATTATCGGAGGTGACGCAATATTATTGCCTATCATGGAACGACCAAGCATAGCCATGAAAGCATTCTGGATAATGGTCTTAATCTGAACACGAATTTTCATTTTGGAAAACAAAACGGTGATGCCATATATGCGACAACAAGAAAGACGCTCGCAAAGAAATTTGGAGGGAGCATCGTCACATTTAAGGTCAATACAGATGAGTTTTTTCATGTAACGAATGATGAATATCAAAAGCTATACAACTCCATGGCAGAGGATCTTATTTTTCCTCACAAAACCATTAAAGAATATATGTATGATGCTTTATACGAGAAGATTCATAACTTGGATAATAAAAATCGAGTTTTTATGAAGAAGTATATCCGAGATTTAGAATACCGAATTGGCAATGTCCTGCAGGAACTCTTGATGAGTAAAGGGTACAAGGGAATCGTTATTTCCCATTCGGATCACAAGGGATATTATGAAGAGGTCACGATCTATGATTTGGCAAGCATCACGTATCTCTCTTAATCGATGCAATCATTAGAAATCCAAAACGCTTCTCAAAACTACACCCTTCCAATCATCTGCTCCAATACTTTTATCTGCATATGGCTAGTACTATCCTCAAGGTCATGAATGACGCTCACATCAGCCATCCTTATGAATAAATCCCCTCAAAAGCACTTTTCCAGTGTTTTTTTGGTGAATGATTGTGTAACCAACAAAAACAGCTATCTAAAAACCAGATAGCTGCTCACATACTGCTATAGTCAATCTAAGAGATTTAACACAGTCACTTTCTCGCGTGTCATCGATTCAATGCTTGAGCGAATCCCCTGCGTCCCAGTACCTGAACCCTTCACTCCGATAAACGGAAAATGATCGGGTCCCCGCTCAGTGCGACCATTGATTTGTACGGTTCCGGTTTCCAGCTTCTCAGCAATCTTAAAACCCGCATTTAAATCAGCTGTAAAAATACTCGCCTGCAGCCCGAATTCAGATTGATTGGACAGTTTTACCGCCTCTTCATCTGAATGAATACGAATCACGGGCAGGACGGGTCCAAACGGTTCCTCCCAAGCTACCCTCATTTTCTCTGTTACATGATCAAGCAATGTCGGATAAATCAAATTTCCGACACGCTTATTTCCCGTAACCGTAACGGCTCCATTAAGCACGGCATCATCAATCAATGATTGAACAAAATCTGCTGATGAGTCGTCAATAAGGGGAACAATCGTATGATTGTCCTTTGGGGAACCGACAGATAATCCTTCAACCTCTTCTTTTAACAGGCGGACAAATTCATCTCCAATTTCCTCATGCACAAGAACTCTTTTAATAGCCGTACAACGCTGCCCTGAATAGGAATAGGCTCCAGCGATGATTTGCTTAACAGCATAGGGAAGATTGGCATCCCTCCGGACAATGGCTGGATCTTTCCCTCCTAGCTCCATAACGAGCGGAACCATTTTGGCCTTCTGGGCAATATGAATACCGTTTTGCGTTCCGCCAGTGAAAGAAATCATATTAATATCAGGATGTTCAACTAAATAATCACCGATGACCGCTCCTCTTCCTGTTACTAAATTTAAAACTCCTTTTGGAAGTCCAGCCTTATCCAGCGCTTCAACCATGAGGGTTCCGCTCATCGCTCCTTGTGTAGCCGGCTTGAAAACGACAGCATTTCCACTGATCAAAGCAGGGGCTATTTTAGCTGCTGCTAGGTTGACAGGATAATTAAATGGAGATATAGCAAGGACAACGCCAAGCGGAACCCGATGAATGATGGCGACCTTAGAACGCGTTCCTCCCGGGAAGTTTTCACCAAGCATACTTTCTCCATGCATATGTGTGGCCTCTTCAATAGTATAACGGATAAAATCTGCCGTTCTCTCCACTTCTTTTATGGCATCATTATAGGATTTTCCGACTTCCTTCATCACGGTTTCCGCTAATTCTTTTTTTATTTTCAATAATTCATCAATCCAGCTTAGCAGGCATTTGGCCCTGTCAAGGATTGGGGTACCAGCCCAGTCTTTTTGTGACTGCTTTGCATTCTGGATGGATTCTTCAATTTCATCCTGAAGCATGGCTTGCACCTTTCCGACTTCCTTTTGCATATATGGTGATATGATACTGATTGTCTCGTTAGATTTACTCCTTCTCCACTCACCATCGAGATAAAACTCATAGGTTTTCGTCATATCTAATCCCTCCGAAGCTAAGCCAATAGTCTTTGCTTTATCTTTTGCACGAGAGATTTTTCTATACATTGTTTGAATGGAACAGCAGCGAATGAGGGAAAATGAAGGTATCTCATTTGAAAGAGGCGGTTTATATGAGAACTTCACGGCCGATTTGGCGAAAAATCCTCTGGTCGCTTATAGTCGTTCTGGTTAATCTCCTAGCAGCACCGATTGGAATCTATTTTCTTTTTGCTTTTAGTCCAGGTACGGTGATCTCGAATTGGGATATTGTGCGGGCCGGAAGCTTTATACTCCTATGCAATATCATTAGTCTTCAGCTCTTTATCGCCATTAGAAAGCGTCCGAACCCGTACACATACAGCGGTTTACTCCTTGCTATATTGCAGCTGGCAGCTTGCTGCCTTTATATGAGTCTTTACACAAAAACCGCCTATATCCTTTTTGCAGCAGCCATCCTTCTATCCATCGTTCTTCTCATTAAGACGATTAAACAGAAAGACCCAGCTATCATCTGACAGCTGGGTCTTTGCATTCTATTATTGAACGGCTTTAATGATCTCATTGATTTTCTTCGCTCCGAAAACCACTTCCTGATCATTGATAATCATGGCTGGAACGCTCATGACTTTGTATTTCGTTTTCAATTCAGGGAACTGGCTGATATCAACCATTTCCGCTTCAACCCGCTTGTTCAAAATCGCGATTCTTTGTGCACCGACTACAACATCTGGACAATAATGACAGGCAAGAGAGACCATGACTTTAATGTTAACGTCTTTATCAATGGCCTTAATGGATTCAGCAATTTCCGCATCTAGCGCTTGACCTGGTCCCGCTAGGTTATAAATCGCCAAGATAAAGGAATTTAGCTCATGACCACCAGGAACACCGTGGAATTTCACACCGCTATATTCACCTGCATGGTTCAATAAAGCGACTACTGGATATTTATCCGCATGAATCATTTCTTCCACTTTCGTGTTTTCGCCTCTTTTATGAAGCTCTAAGTGTACTTTATCGCCTAGCTCAGCGATTTCCGAGAGAAAATCACGCAGTTCAACGGATTTTGGCATACTTTCATCCACGATGGATACGAGAGTAATATCCTTTTCCATCCGTTCAAAAATACCTTTCAATTGGCCGCGAATCGCATCATTCAGAAGAGATGTTTTTGACCCAGTTGAGGAAGCTTCTTTTGTTTCCTCTTTCTTGGCTGGTTTTTCATCCTCTGGTTCGTCAGCAATTCCTAAGCGTTCCTTCTCTTCAGCCACATATTTTTGAACATCTGTACCAGCAATGGCTCCATCAGCTACCGCTGTAATGACTTGGCGTAAGGATTTTGGACGAAGATCGCCAACCGCATAAACACCCTTTACATTTGTACGCATTTCCTCGTCTGTCACAATATAACCGTGACGGTCCATCTCGATAATACCTTTAAAAAGCTCTGTCTTAGGGGCATAGCCGACAAATACGAAAACGCCGAATGTGCCGTCTTTCTCATTTGCCTCGTATTCCCATTCCTCTTTCGTTACATTATTAATGAAACGAGCACGCTGAATCATGCCCTCACCTGAGACCTCAAGAAGCTCCGTATTGAATTTCACTTCAATTTGGTCATGGGCAAGCACTTTATCAGCAATGGATGGTGCACATGTAAATTCAGGTTCACGCGCAATTACAGTTACTTTGCTTGCAAAACGTGTCAAGTAGATTGCTTCTTCCGCTGCAGCGAAGCCCGCTCCGATTACGAATACTTCTAAGCCTTCGAAGAATTCTCCGTCACAAGTGGAGCAATACGCAACACCGCGTCCGGTAAATTCAGCTTCACCAGGGAAACCAAGTTTACGAGGGCCTGCGCCTGTAGCAATGATAACCGCACGTGCTTCAAATTCACCATTCACTGTTTTTACTTTTTTGACATCACCATCAAAATCAACGCCGATGACGTCTGTTTTAACAAACTCAGCACCAAAATCCTCACATTGAAGCTTCATTTCCTCTGTTAAGGCTGGTCCTGTTGTTTTGCGAATGCCTGGATAGTTAACGATTTCATTCGTCGTTGCAGCTTGTCCGCCTGTATTGCCTTTTTCGAGGATTAAGGTTTTTAACTTCCCGCGGCCAGCATATACACCAGCTGACAATCCCGCCGGTCCTCCACCGATGATGATTAAATCATATATTTTCTTTGTCATTCATTCTCACCCTACTCTTTGTATTGAAAAGAGGCACCAATAGTTCCTGAGCGCCTCTTTCATTTCTCTCATTTATCTAATTAGATTTTTCCGATTAGGTCCAAGCTTGGTTCTAATGTTTCTTCACCTGGTGTCCATTTTGCCGGGCATACTTTATCCCCGTGCTCTGCCACGAATTGAGCAGCCTGTACTTTACGCACAGTTTCTTCAGCTGTTCGGCCGATTCCAAGGTCATGAATTTCATATGCCTTAATTTCGCCTTCAGGGTTCACGATGAATGTACCGCGGAGTGCTTGTCCTGCTTCTTCAATTAACACCTCAAATTGACGTGATAGTACATGCGCTGGGTCAGCGAGCATCGGGTACTTGATTTTGCCAATTGTGTCTGTCGCATCCGCCCACGCCTTATGTACGAAGTGAGAATCAGTTGACACAGAGTATACTTCACAATTGATTTCTTGAAGTTTCGCATAATTATCTTGAAGGTCAGCTAGTTCAGTCGGGCAGACAAAAGTGAAATCTGCTGGATAGAAGAAGAAGATAGACCATTTGCCTTTTACATCTTCCAAAGTAACCTCTTTAAAATCACCATCATGGTAAGCTTGCACGGTAAAATCTTCTAATTTCTTGTTGATTAATGACATATCGTAATTCCTCCTGATGAATCTGTTGAATGATTCTTACGTGTTACTTAATACTATTTTATAATAATTATTATCAAAGAGTTTGTCAATCGTTTTTCTAGAATAATTATTAAAAAACCTATCATTATCCTCAATTACGATAGTTGATTGATAACGAAATAATTATTCGGATATAATTAATGGTTGACTTTATCATTTCTAATCTGCCCAATCATCTGCAGTAATATGTCAAAATCTTTATCAGATATTGTTTCAATCCGATCAATTTGATTCTTTATAAATTCCTTATGAGGATTCTTGTCCCCGCTTCTAACCAGATATGTCGCTACTGTCCCAGTAATCGTACCAATACAGCCGATTCCAAAGAACATAAGAAGTACGGCAACCACCCGGCCTCCAATCGTTACAGGGGCAATATCGCCGTATCCGACAGTGGTCGTTGTCACAATCGCCCACCAAATCCCTTCTGCAAAGCTTGTGATCCCCTCCTCCAAATAGGTGATTGGAATAGCAGAAATCAAAATCATGCCTCCGGTGATCTTCAGCATCTTGCTTAATCCATTCATCGTCAAAATCGCCATTAACTCTGGGAAATGGGTCCGGAGAATTTTCCATAGAACGACAAGGCGTAATAATCTGACAATCATAACCCCTTGGAAAACGCCGCTGACAGGGATTAGAGCAATGAGTTCAAACGGATGCCTTTTCACATAATCCCATTTGTTTTTCGATTTAAAAAATTCAAACGAAATGAGGATAACGAAGATCAGCCAAATGAACCGTCTTAGCCAACTGTAAATATGATGGGTATCTAACAGCAAAAACAGCGAAATAATTGCCAATGCGGCCATAAAAATGTCCTTTATGTATGATGTTTGTTCCTTCTTCATTGGCCACCTCCTCCCATTTAAGCGTATAAAATCAAACCTTAACGATACAATGGAAATAGTATCTATTGCTGGGACAGATAGAAAAAAACCATCCCTGTTACAGGATGGTTTTAAGCAATCAAAGATCTTTCTCCATATAAAGGCGGTGTTCTCCTTCTCCGAATTCATGATGCCGGTATTCTACCTGGACAAACCCGCATTTTTGATACAGTTTAACGGCTGCCGTATTCGTTTCACTCACCGTGAGAGTCACCTTCTTGAATCCGTCATTTCGAAGCTCCTTCAGCACCTCTTCAAGAAAAACCGTACCGAGACCCTTTCCGTTCTGGTCAGAACGAACATAATACCCGAAAATATAGGCTTTCTCTGGATTTTCAAAATCACGGAGGCATTCACATACCGCTACCGGACGGTCATCCCCGCTCTTCCGGTATAAAATCAGCTTGCCATATCTTGCGATAGGAACCAATGTCTGTTCATCCACCGCACCTAGCCCCGGAAAGGCATCCTTTTCTAACTCAATCATCATTTGCTGCTGCTCCGGCGTCAAATGACGCGGGATCTCTATATAATATTCGGACTGTTCAAAAGCCATCCGGCTCCCTCTTTTCTATTAAAAATATCAACACTTCATTGGCCACACGCCTTTTGGTATCCTCTTAAAAGGCAAATGATTAATTTGATTGGTCGCCACCCCTGGCGCATCCACATAAATGACCTGACTAATGAGTGGGTCAAAGGCTGCACGGAAATGATTTTTGGCCTTAAGGACTAAATACCGGTAATCCATCGGCTCAATTCCAATATGCCGAAACAACTCAGGATCATTAGCTGACAATGGACGACCAATGATGAGATAATCAATCTCCCCCGAACGGATGAAAGCCGCCCCTTGAGCATCCACCTTCAACCCATGATTAAATGGACCGCTATTATAAAATATACCGTTCGAGACTGCTATGACCTCTGCTGAAACCTTAATCGGGCTCCCGTATTCCGGGTATGTCTTACCACCGATTGATAGATTTAAATGGCTTCCCGTGCCTGCTATAAGACATTGTTCCAACGTTCCGCTATCTGCGATTGGCCCAATAAGCGCTTTACCGGGGTTCTCCTTCAGGAAAGCTTCAATCAATAGAGTAGTATCCCCACTACCACAGCTTAATGGATTATCCGCTATATCTGCAAGTACAATTGGCTTATCTTCATCAAGGGCAAGTGCCCTATGGATAGCTTCTTTAATAGAAGGAAGATGGACTAAAAACTCATACCGAATATCCCAATAATAGTCACTTATGCTTTTTGCCACAGCCCATGCTCGTTCCCTCTCTTTGGCGATGACCAAGACGGATGCTCCCGCATCTGCGACATCCCCATATGGAAATCCGCCAAACACAGACACAGCCAGGATATCCGGCTCTTTTTCATACTGCCTTGCAATGGTCATCATTCGCTGCATCGGTCCTTCGTCTGTCCTCATATTGATAGAAGGCAAAAGCATGGGGAGCTTTACACATGCCGCTTCATACCGTTTCCTCTCTGCCAAGTGGCGGATCAGGGACATGGCCGCATTTCTCCCCTGTTCATACATATCGATATGCGGATAGGTTTTAAAACCGAAATGGTAAGGAGTCCAATTGGTCATCATTGGGCTGATATTCGCATGCATATCAAGGGTTGTAGCAATCGGCATTTCCCAGCCTGCCTCCATCCTGACTTCCTCAAGCAAGCTCAGTTCAGCATTATTAACCCCCTCAACGACCATTGCGCCATGCAGAGCAAGCAAGATTCCATCCAGCTCTCCTGCCTTCTTGATTTCCTCAAGCAAACCCTCTTTGATTTGCTGATAGGTTTCATTCGTCACCACGCCAGATGGGACAGCGGCAGTACATTGCAGGGGAACGAGCATAAATCGGTCATCCTCCTGTAACACATCAATGAAACCGCCCACCTCAGTCTTCGTTCCGGTATAAGCATGAAGAATATCCTCGCCGGTGAAAAATCCCTCGCGTCTAAAGTCCTCCATAGTAGTTTTTTCCTTCGTGAAGCTATGGGACTCATGATAAAAAAAGGCAATGCCAATTCTCCATTTCCTCATCAAGAAGCCCCCTTTCATTCATAAGATACATAGATAGATTTCCACTCTGTCATACTATCAAGAGCATGATGCGATACTTCCCGTGCACCATTGCCAGATTGCTTCAATCCGCCAAAGGCTACGCCGATTTCCGCATTTGCTGTACCATTATTGATATAAACTAAGCCGCTTTCAATTTCCCTAGCCCCGCGCTTTGCATAAGAAAGGCTTTCTGTAAATAAGGAGGTCGATAACCCGTAAACGGTTTGATTATTGATTTGGATCGCATCCTCGTAATCTTTCGCCTCAATGACCGCCAATACCGGGCCAAATATCTCTTCATTCGCAATTCTATGTTCTGGCAATACGCCGCTCAAGATTGTAGGTTCATAGAAATACCCATTATGATTTGGAATTTGTCTGCCACCGCATTCGAGTCTCGCCCCATCCGCTAATGCTTCTTCAACAAACGAATGAACGATATCCAACTGTTGCTCATTCACTAATGGTCCAATATCAATCTCTGATTTCATCCCGTCCCCAATTTTCAGGCTTTTCGTTTTTTGGACAATTAAATCTAACAGGGCAGCCTTAACATCTTTTTCAACAATGACTCGGCTTGTTGCCGTGCATTTCTGTCCTGTTGTCGAGAACGCAGCTCGCACAATACAGGCAGCTGCTTTCTCTAAGTCCGCATCCTTAAGGACAATGGCGGCATTTTTTCCGCCAAGCTCGAGCGAGATCTTTTTCATATGTTTAGCTGCCTCGACCGCCAGCTCCTGGCCGACTTCGGTTGACCCAGTGAAAGAGACGGCAGCCACATAAGGATGACTGGCCAATTGTCTGCCAACCTTTCCTCCAGAACCGGTAATCAAATTGACAACCCCATCTGGAAAGCCTGCCTGATGGAATATTTCCATCAAAACGCCAGCTGAGAGAGCAGTTTCAGAGGCAGGCTTCCATACAACCGTATTGCCGCTTATGAGTGCGGCACAAATCTTATAGGATGCCAATGCGACAGGGAAATTCCATGGTGTAATACAAGCCACCACGCCAAGAGGCTCCCTTACCATCGTAATATCACAATTTGGCATGCCGGAAGGGACGGTTTGGCCGAATAGACGCCTGCCCTCTGCGGCCATATATTTGCATGTCTCGATCACGACATTGACCTCTCCTAAGGTCTCTGCCAGAACCTTGCCCATTTCTTTCGTCATCATCTTCGCCAGTTCTTCTTTTCTGCCTGCACAAATCTCTGCTGCTTTATAAAGATAGGCAGCCCTTACAGGTGCAGGTGTTCGCTTCCACTCATGATAAGCTAGATAGGCAGACTCTGCTGCTTGATGAACCTGGTCACCCTCTGCCATCGTATAATATCCAACTACCTCTTTATTGGCAGGATTAATGCTTTCTGAAAGCTGTTGACCAAACTTACTCTCCCAACGTCCGTTCATATACAGCTTTTGAATGATTGCACTCACTTCCTCACCCCTTCAAACGAGCTCTCCAATGGCACTTTCAAGAATTGATAAGCCCTCATCCATATCCTCTTTATTAATATTCAGCGGGAGCATTAAGCGAATCGTCTGGCCATGTACCCCGCAATTCATGATCAACAAATGTCTTTCCAAACATTTTGCTTTGATTGCCGGTACAATCCTTGATGCTATCGACGGCTGGAACTCAATACCAATCATCATTCCCACACCCCTGATTTCCTTAATATCCCTGTACTTTTGCAAATTAGCCTTCAGGCGGCTGACGATTTTCTTCCCGAGCCTTTCACTTCGTTCAACAAGATTCTCCGTTTCAATCACATCAATACTGGCAAGGGCTGCGGCACAAGAAACTGGGTTGCCGCCAAATGTGGAACCATGTGCCCCTGTCGGCCATTTCTCATGAAGCTCGCGGCTTGCCACTATAGCCCCAAGCGGCATCCCGCCTGATAAGGCTTTCGCAAGGACAAGAATATCAGGAACAACACCCGAATGCTCAGCCGCAAACATTTTCCCTGTCCGGCCAAAGCCTGTTTGCACCTCATCGAAAATGAGTAGAATCCCGTGCTGGTCAGCAATCCTTCGCAAGCCCTGCAAGAATGAATTCGGTGCAGGATAATAACCGCCCTCACCCATGACGGGTTCAATCAAGATTGCGGCTACACGTTCTGGTGAAATCCGCAATTCAAATAAGGATTGGAGCTGAGCAAGACTATAGCTTGCCATGTCTTTTGGCGGATTCTCCTTAATAAGCCCTGGATATGGATAGGTGACATGATAGACCTCACCAAGCAGCGGTTCATAGGAGGTGCGGTATTTACTGCTCGAGCCAGTGACAGATGTTGCGCCAAGTGTCCGTCCGTGGAAGGAGCCGTCAAAGGCGATAATCCCCGGCCTTCCAGTCACTGCCCGCGCCATTTTCAAAGCACCGTCAATCGCTTCACCGCCGGAATTAGAGAAAAAGACCGTATCCAGATTTCCCGGTGTAATTTGGGCAATTTTTTCGGATAATTTGACAACGGATTCATAATATCCATAGTTCAAACCAAAATGAATCAAGTTTTCCGCCTGTTGCTGAATTGCTTTCACCATGCTGTCATGGGCATGGCCTAATCCATTGGATGCAACCCCTGAAACAAAATCGATATACTCACTTCCATCCGCCGTCCAGAACCGCACTCCCTTTGCCCGTTTGATGACCAAATCAGTCACACGTGTACTAACGGGGGATATATGCTTCCTCGCAAGGCCTCTTAAATATTCCGTTTCCGCATGCTTCATATCATGTGCCCTCCTTCATGGAATCCATTAATGCTTGCAGCGCACTGTCCAGCAAGCCAATCAATTCATCGATTTCATCCCTGTTAATGATTAACGGCGGGGCAATAATCATATGATCTCCTGCATGCCCATTAACCGTCCCGCTCCCCGGATAGAAAACAGCTCCAAGCTCCATAGCCTTTTCGTTCAATTTCTCAGCGATTCGCTCATCCGGCATAAAGGGAGTTCCATCTTGCCGAGATGCAAGCTCCAGGCCAAAGAAGAGACCTCTGCCTCTTATGTCATAAACAATAGCAAACTTTTTCTTTAAGTTTAAAAGGCCAGACATTAAATGGTTTTCCTGTTCATTTACATTTGCCAGGATATCATCTGTTTCATACTTCTCGAGTGCTGCAACACCCGCTGCGACCGTGACGGGATGACCGCTATAGGTGTACCCGTGCACAAATTTCCCATGACCGTTTTGGATGATTCCCTCCACTATTTTGTCATGCACAATCATACCCCCTAGAGGAGAATATCCTCCTGACACCCCTTTTCCAAAAGTGATAATATCCGGTATAACCCCATAATGCTCAATGGCAAAATGAGCCCCTGTTCTACCGAATCCCGTCATGACCTCATCAATGATCAAAAGCAGATCATACCGGTCACAAAGCGCTCGAACCTGTTCAAAGTAAGAGCTTGGCGGAGGAATAGCCCCTGCCTGGCTTCCTGTGATTGGTTCAGCAATAATAGCAGAAATTTGGCTCGGTCCAATTTCGAGTACGAGCCTTTCCAGCTCATGAACACATGACCAATCCTTATTACTCTCACATTCGCTTTCTATTCTATTAAAAGGGCAATGAAGGCAATGTGGCGCCGATACATGCTGAAAAGGCAGCAAATATCCATTATACGGCTGCCTCCGCTTAATATCACCGCCTGCTGATAAAGAACCAATCGTATTCCCGTGATAGGATTGCCACCTGCCAATTACCACCTGCTTTTCCGGCTCCCCTCTGTCACGGAAATATTGCCGGGCAAGCTTAATGGCACTTTCATTCGCCTCTGAGCCCCCGCAGGTAAAGTACACCTTATTCAGCGGCGCTGGTGCCAGCTTAGCGACTCTTTCTGCCAGCTTATGTAAAACCTCTGTCTCAAAGCGCATCGTATGAACAAAGGCTGCTTTCTCTGCCTGCAAAGCCATTGCCTCTGCAATTCCCTTATCTCCATGGCCTAAATTGGCCGCAACCGCACCAGAACACCCATCCAAATACCGCTTCCCATCATCAGCATACAGATACACACCCTTGCCATGCGTAATGATTGGATACACTTTCGTTAGATCCCTGTGAAACACATAATCCTCCAACCGAAGCACCCCCATCTCCCCATTCTAAGTTTATGCCGGAAACAGAGCTGAAAGACCGAACTTCAGGTAGATTTCAGATTGATGGTTCTCAGGTGATATCCATCCTTTGCCCACCCTTCACCCCTGTTGTCTGGGCATTGGGTGGGCTTTCTCTGACGATGCCCATCCTTTGCCCACCCTTCACCCCTGTTGCCTGGGCATTGGGTGGGCTTTCTCTGACGATATCCATCCTTTGCCCACCCTTCACCCCTGTTGCCTGGGCATTGGGTGGGCTTTCTCTGACGATACCCATCCTTTGCCCACCCTTCACCCCTGTTGCCTGAGCATTGGGTGGGCACAGCAAACCCATTATCGTTAAAAATTATCGATAACAAAAAAACCAAATCAATGATGATTTGGCGTTTAAACAGTTCGTTTATTTATTTTTCACATTCAGCCGATGCGGCTGTTTCTTTGATTGTTTCAAGGGTTTCTTCCATCTTCTTGAGTTTTCGATAGATGACAGAGCGGTGGATACCAAGCTTGTTTGCTGCTGTGGTCGCATTTCCATTGCATGAGGCGAGCACTTGTTCAATATAGCGGCCCTCAGAGATAGCGGTAAAGTCCTTTAAGCTGCCAAATTGCGTGAAATTATTTTGAATAAAATAATCAAAAGCAAACCAATCTCCCACTTCTTCGTCCTTTGAGTGGGCAATGACGGACGGGACGGTGAGAATCAGTCTTTCCATGTAATTTTTCAGCTCGCGGACATTGCCCGGCCATGAATGGGTTAATAGTTCATGAAATTCCTCCGCGCTGAGGATATATTCTTTATTGTATTTCTGATTGTACTCAGTGAGGAACTTGGATATCAAGCCAGCAAGATCTGGTTTCCGGTTACGGAGGGGCGGGATATGAATGGGAATCACATTAATCCGGTAATATAAATCCTCTCGAAACTTCTTGTTTTGCACAAGTGTCCATAGATCTTGATTGGTTGCTGCGATAATTCGTCCATTGACTGTGATTGGAGCTGTTCCCCCTACTCTCCTTAATTCATTCGTTTCGAGAACATGCAAAAGCTTGGATTGCATATCAAGCGGCATTTCAGAGATTTCGTCTAAAAATAAGACTCCATCATTGGCCAATTCGATTAACCCTTGCTTCTCTTTGACACCATTTCCATAGGCATCCTGCTCATAACCGAATAATTCGTATTCGAACATGGACTTTGGTATGGCGGCACAATTAATTTTGATGAACGGTCCATTGGCCCGATCACTTTTCTGATGAATATATCTGGCAATGACTTCTTTACCTGTACCGGATTCTCCGCAAATGAGAACCTTGCTGTCATAGGAGGCAATTTGCAGGCAGACTCGAAGGATCTGTTTCATTGCCAAGCTTTCAGCCACAATATCCTCAGATTGATAGGCTGTCTCTTGGTCAATTAATATGGGGCGTTCTTCCATTACAGAAATCTTGCCTTGCTCATCTTGTGTCCCTTTATCATATTTAGCTGATTTTGTTACAATCAACTGTACCTCTCCATCATTGCCAATGATGGGTGTAGCTGTCGAGAGGACATTAAAACCTCGATTGGTCAAGATGCGCCGGCTGATTGGTTCTTTTCGAGCTATCGCATCCAAGGTAATGGAATGATCATAATAGCCTGCTGTAACTAGGTCTTTCACATTACTTTTCAAAAGATCATCAAGGGACATACCGATTGTCAGGGCTGTAAATTCATTTGAAATCAATATATTTCCTTCGCCGTCTGTTACAAATAAAGTGGAAGGAAAGTCCATCTTCTCATTGAAGCTTTTCGTTAATTTATCCATAGGCCATTATCCTTTGCATGCATCATTACTATCACAAGTATAAGTAGAAATCATGGTTACGACTATTGGAAATAAATGCTTATCCATTTAACGCGTTGATGCACATGAATTTTTCTTCTAAAATAGATTAAGTAAAATGGAGAAAGGGATAAGCCGTAGATGACATATCCCTCTTCCTTCTATTTACTTCATTATGCCAAAACGGCTTCTTTTTCTTCTACAAGCGTTACTTGTCCCATCTTTTGAAGGACTTCTTGTGCTTCTGTAAACATTTCAGTGATCATTTCTTCAACAGTTGTTAACTCATTGCACATACCGCAGATTTGACCAGCCATAACAGATCCATTGTCTGTATCTCCCTCAAGGACAGCCTTACGCAAAGAGCCTAAAGAAAGCTTTTCTAATTCATCACGGGAAGCATTTTGCTGCTCGAGCTTCAAGAATTCCATGATCATGCTGTTTTTAATGCTTCGTACAGGGCCGCCAAGGCTGCGTCCAGTTACCATTGTGCATTGATCGTCTGCATCAAGAACAGCTTGTTTGAAGTTTTCATGTACAGGGCATTCAATTGTCGTCAAGAAGCGAGTACCAACTTGTACGCCTTGTGCACCTAGGGCAAAGGCTGCTGCAATACCGCGTCCGTCTGCAATACCACCTGCTGCAATAACTGGAATAGAAACGGCGCTCACAACTTGAGGTAGTAAGGCCATTGTTGTTGTCTCACCCACATGACCGCCTGCTTCTGTTCCTTCTGCAACGATTGCATCAACTCCAAGAGCTTCCATTTTCTTCGCGATTTTCACAGATGGAACAACAGGGATGACTTTAATTCCATTCGCTTTGAATGTTTCCATGTACGGAGCAGGTGTACCCGCACCAGTTGTAACGATTTTTACGCCTTCTTCTACAATGACATCCACTAATTCCGGAATATTGTGCATCATCAGCATAAGGTTTACGGCGAATGGTTTATCCGTAATTTCTTTCGTTTTGCGAATTTCTTCACGAAGGCGATCAGCTGTGAATCCGCCAGAACCGATGATGCCTAGTCCTCCTGCATTAGAGACAGCACCTACAAGCGGAGCTAGCGCGATTTGTGCCATTGCTCCTTGGAAAATAGGATATTTGATACCTAGTAATTTTGTAATGGTCATTTTTATTTCCTCCTATAATATTAATTAAGCTGCTTCTGTTGTTTTTGCCATGTCAGCGGCATGTTTTTTCTCAAGAGATTGATAGACGAATGTCAAAGCAAGACCGACAAGCGAGATAGCTAAAGCGATATAGAAAGCCTTCGTGAACATGCCATCATTGGCAGCAGCTACACTTGCTGCAATACGCGGTCCGAAGAAGGCTGCACCGGAGTAGCCGATAAAGGTAACTCCATAGTTAACGCCATAGTATTTCATACCGAATTTCTCACCAACAATGGACGGGAAGATTCCCATCGTTCCGCCAAAGCAAAGACCGATTCCAACAATGGCTGTTACAAATCCTAATACAGATGTAGAAAGGGCAATCGTTAACATCATTGCCGAAATGACGAGATAGATCATCATCAAGCATTTAACGCGGCCGATGCGGTCAGATACCGCTCCCCAGAATACACGGCCAACACAGTTGGAGAAGCTGTAAAGACTAACATAAAGAGCTGCTGTTGCTGCAGATAAACCGAACATCGTTTGTCCGATAACAGATGCATTGGACGTAACCATCATTCCGGATAATGCGCCAATCAAGAATAGAGAAGCAATAACATAGAAGATTGGTTTCTTGATCATTTCTGTCCAAGGGATATTCACGCCGCCTTTTTTTGCCGCAGCAGGCGGAATCCAGCCTTCTGGAATATAGCCGACTGGTGCAGCCTTAAACACTACGCTCGCTCCAAGGATGATGACCAAGAAGGCAGCGCCAAGAATCATGAACGCAGCTTGTACACCATAGCTTGCAATAAGAGAGTTGGCAATTGGTGAGATAAAGATTGTACCGCCGCCATATCCAGCTGTTACAATGCCGGCAGCAAGTCCACGCTTATCAGGGAATAACTTCGCTGTGTTTCCAATGGTTGAAGAATACACAATTCCTTGCCCCATACCGGCAATTAAGCCGTATGTAATGTAAAGCATCCATGGAGCAGTAGCAAAACCTGAGAGAATGAATCCAAGACCAAATAAAGATCCACCAATAATGATGGCTATTTTCGCCATTCCTTTGTCATTTAATTTCCCGCCAAGAATCATCGGGATTGGAGAGATAGCGGCATTGATTGTGAAAGCCATCATAATGTCGCCCATAGTGGCATCAAACACTGCCGTCAAAGGCAAGGCAAAAATACTGAATGCATACACAGCTCCCACACATAAGTTAATGAGAGTCGATGCCCATAAAATCGACCAACGATTTAAAGATGTGTTCATTTTCTGTAATTCCTTCCTTATTCACTTATTTATCTGCTGGCAATGCTCTTCCTTACCTCCATTGCCAGCCATTTTTCTCTTCTTGTCTAACCTTAAGCCAAAACGCCTTCTGGCTTGGTCCCGTTAACTGAAACGATGTCTTTCAATTTGCCCCATTGTTCCTCAAACATGCCTGGGTCCATTTCCTTCAAGTCTTCCGCAATGGCAGGAGTGAATTCCATTTGATCCAGGATATGTGTTTTGAGATCAACACCAGGTGCAATTTCTGTCAGGGTAAGTTTACCGTCAATCAATTCGAATACGGCACGTTCTGTTACATAGATGACAGGCTGCTTAATTTCAGATGCATATTTACCGCTGAAGGTGATTTGCTGTACTTGCTTAATGAATTTCTTTGCTTTACCTTCCTGGATGATATGCAATTTACCGTCTGATACTTTTACCTCTAAACCGCCTGCTGTAAAGGTGCCGGCAAAGACGAGCTTTTTCGCTGCTTGGGAAATATTAATGAATCCGCCGCAACCGGCTACTCTTGTACCAAATTTACTTACGTTTACATTACCGAATTGATCCGTTTGAGCTAATCCAAGAACTGATAAGTCGATTCCGCCGCCGTCATAGAAATCAAATTGTGCATGGTGATCGACAATTGCTTCACTGTTATAGGCATGACCGAAATCCTTCAAACCTGCCGGAACACCACCAATGGAGCCTGCTTCTGTCGTGAGAATTAATTGGTCGCTTACCCCTTCCTCCGCAGACACAGTGGACACATTCACTGGAATACCTACACCAAGATTAAGGATGGTATTTGGCACAAGTTCAGCAGCTGAACGGCGTGCGATAACCTTTCTCTCATCAAGTGGAAGGGCAGGCACACTCTCCAATGGCACTTTAATATGGCCTGAGAAGGCTGGGTTATACTGAGTGTTTTCAGTTTGGAAGTGATTTTCCGGTTTCGCCACGACAATGTGGTCAACAAGGATTCCAGGTACGGCAATATCCTTAGGGTTTAATGTTCCTGCTTTTGCCACAGACTCAACTTGAGCAATGACAATGCCTCCGGAGTTACGGGCTGCTTGAGCAATTGGGAGCACCTCCATATGAAGACCTTCCTTCTCAAGCGTAAGGTTGCCGTTTTCATCTGCGACTGTCCCTCTGATCAATGCAACATTGATTGGGAATGATTTATAGAACAACCACTCTTCACCGTCAAGCTCTACCACTTTAACGATATCCTCTTTCGTAGATGGGGACATTTTGGCTCCCTCAACACGCGGGTCTACAAATGTTCCCATTCCGACCTTTGTGATCACACCTGGGCGTTTTGCCGCGATTTCACGGTATAGCTGTGTGATAACTCCTTGAGGAAGGTTATAAGCCTCACATTTATCCTCTTCAATTAATTTCGCCATTCCTGGAGAAGCAATCGCGATTCCCCCGATCCAGCGTTTAATGAGACCCTCATGACCAAGATGGCTCATCCCTTTGTCACGGCGGTTACCGACTGCACTCGCATGCATGACTGTTAAATTTTGAGGATGTCCTGTGTTAAGAAAACGTTCCTCAATTGAAATGCCCATTTCCTCTGCCCAGCAGGATAACCCAAAACCACTTGCAGCAACCGTGTCCCCATCTTTAATGAGCTCGGCTGCGCTTGCCGCTGAAATCACCTTCGACATACTAACACTCCTTTATGTAGTAAAAATATTATTGTGAATTTATTCACATATTAGCCCAAAAAAATATTCAGCCTTTTTCATTAATCTATAAAGAACCCCAATTTGATAAGGTTTCTGTGATTAAGCAGACAATTTAACTTGGTTAATTTCTTGTGAATCATTTCACAATAGAATCGTAAAACATGTTTTTCTGTTCGTCAAACCATGTTTCGCACCCTCAAAAAACATCTATTTTGTGTAGATAATTTACGACAGCCTTCGTGGAATATTAAATTGAGGTCACAGAATCGATTGAATCCTGCTGCATTTGTCGTTCTAATGCAACAAACCTCAAAACCGATACCCTAATCCTTATTTTTCATTAGTGACTACCCACCTCTATTCAGAAAAGTCATATTTATAAAAATACCAGTGATATAAAGGCTTTTAATCAATAGAATATAGCCAAAAAAAATATTATTTTTTTTTATGTATAGGCTTATACCGTGCTTTTCGCAAATTAACTACAGCAGTCTCTCTATGAATCCAACCGTTTTTTTTATGTCCCATCTATCAATATTTTTATTTATTCACACAATCATGATAATGAACATAAACAAAAGGATGATTCCTCCATAAGAGAAATCATCCTATCATTCTTGTATGCTATTAATATGAGTGAGAATAGATTAAACCAAAACAGGTGCTGTAAAGATAAACTCCTCAACCACCTTAGCAATCCCATCATTCATATTCGTATCCGTTACATAATCAGCTATTGCTTTAATATCGTCATTGGCATTGCCCATCGCTACGCCAAGACCAGCAAATTCAATCATCTCCTGATCATTATAGCTGTCTCCAATCGCAATAACTTCCTCTCGTTTAATTCCGCATGCATCAATCAATTGCTTTAAGCTTGTCCCTTTCGTAACGCCAAGCTCGGTGAATTCCAAGAAGTATGGTTTGGAGCGCATGATGCTAAACCTTCCATTCAATTCCTCCTGGAGCATCGTTTCTACAAGCTTTAGTTTTTCCGGTTCATACACCATTAAGGCTTTCACAACCGGCTCGCTTACGGCTTCTTTGAAGCTATCTACAACCTTTATCGGCAGCCCTGTTAATTCAGATTCAATGCTGGTGAACTCGTTATCATCCTCTGTGACGATTTCATCACCTACATACGTATGAATATGAACGCCCTCTCTGCGGCTAAGATCATAGAGGCCGTGCACCTCTTCATGCGGGAGTGTACTGCTGAAGATTTCTTCACGTGTCTTACAATTGATAATTTTTCCTCCGTTAAAGGAGAGGATATAGCTTCCGTATTCAGCTAAAGAGAGCTCTTCAGCGATATGCTGCATGCCAAATGTCGGACGTCCTGAAGCGAGAACGACCTTCACTCCCCTCTCCTGGGCATCCATCAATGCTTGCTTCGTACGAGGTGAGATGGTTTGGTCATCTCGAAGTAACGTATCATCTAAATCTAACACAATCATTTTGTAAGTCATGCTGTCATCCCTTTCTTATAGCACAATATCATTATGGTACTATAAATCACGTCAAAAGGGATGAATAAAATCAAATTCTTTTTCTAAGTATGGCGTCTAACAGCCTATCTTTTGTATTTTCACTATCGTCTTTAAATCTAAACCAAGATAAAACATACAGTCCAATAGTAGGTATTGTTAATTATCCTATATACACACCATCCTATCTGCCTCACCTACTACTCTAGCCACGCATTCAACGTATAACAAAAGCTCCCAATCCCCTTAAAAATCAAGAAATTCGGAGCTTTATGTTAGTCACTAGTTTCTACAATTCTAGTAAAAATTTATAATACATAAGGTATAAAAACATTCATTGAAATCTCAATTCTATTATTCGCAAATTTTTACGTAGTTGGTTTTTTGTCAAAAAACATATTTAAATCAGTTTTATCGGTATCATAGGCTAATGCGTCATGAATACTATTTTGTATGATTAGCATTTTACTCTTTTCGAAGAAAGGCACACTAATGATATAAGGGTTGCCGGCCTTTTCAACCAACAATACTGTTTGGATGCCGCTTCCGGCCATTCCAACGCCAAGGATCAGAAGAATTAATCCAAGAACAAAACTATCTCCCATACTGCCGAATCCGAAAAGAATCGCAAGTAATCCTAGTATAATTGGTTTAAGTTTATAACTGGTAGATAAGGTTGTCCCTGAAATATTCTTAAGAGGAATGCTTTGTTGATCCTTCCCTGCAGGAATGAATCCCAATATGGTGTTAGATAAATTCGTTTTAACAAATCGATTATCAACCTCTATTTTCCCTTTTACCCAAAAGAATAATAAACTGATTGAAAATTTAACCTCTTTCATTTTTCTCACTCCTTTGTATAGATAAGTTAATATTATATTTATATTATATTTTTACCCGCTATAAATTTATTTTAATCAAAAAATATTTGTATATAAGAATAAATCTAATCTTTTCATTCACACTTTTCACAGGAAAAATACAATGCTTATTAATCCAGTGAATTCCCTTGTAAATGGTTATATTAGATAATAATTTCATCGTCACCCTCTCGTCTATATACTTTTCTAAAGGTTAATCTAAAAAGAAGGCTCTGTTAATCTTACGTGTTGATTTTCGTTGCAGGCGGAAAAACCAAGGGGCGATCTAGGAGCCTCTTCGATGCTTTTTACATCTGTGCGAACTCCCCTGTCCGCTGCTCCCCAATAGTCAACCGCCTGAAACATAAATCAACGGTGCGTAAATATCAACTTTCTTCACCAAAATCGAGTAGAGGGGAAATTCACTTGAATTTCCGCCCCTCTCCCACCACCGTACGTACGGACCCGTATACGGCGGTTCAATAGCTTGAGTGAATGAGCTGGTATTTCACAGATATGTCTTCATATCCGTGACGTGCCAGCTCTTTATCTGTTAAGGACCGATGAAGGACGTAACTCTTGGAGATACACCAATAACTCTTCCGAGTGTTCGACCATTCATAAGCCTTTTGCTTTTCGATACCCAATTGAATCAGATTTTTCCTTCTTGTTCGTGGATATTTCCATTGTTTCCAGATATATTGTCTGATTCTTCGCTTCAACCATCCATTCAATTCATTCATAAACCCTTTCATTTCGCTAATACCATAGTAGTTTAGCCAACCAGTCATAAGCTGACGGATTTCCTTTAGAATGATTTCAAGGCTTCTTCCCCGGTTACGCTTTGTGATTTTCTTCAGCTTTGCTTTTACCGATACTTTCACCTTATTATGAGGACGAATTTTGACCCCCGTTTTTGTCGTAAGCAGACAGAATCCCAGAAACTTTCGTTTCAACGGACTGCCTACGGCACTTTTTTCACGATTAACGGTGAGCTTTAATGTCCCTTCAAGATAGTCAATGGCCTTGTTCATCACTCGTTGCGCTGCACGTCGGCTCTTCACGTAGATGTTACAGTCATCCGCGTAACGCACAAACTTGTGTCCGCGCTTCTCTAAAAGCTGGTCAAATTCATTAAGATAGATATTACTGAGTAATGGGGATAGGTTTCCACCTTGCGGTGTTCCTTTCTCCGATCGCTCAACCAGCCCATTTGTCATGATGCCACTCTGAAGGTATAAACGAATCAGTCGTAGGACACGCTTATCCGTTACCTTTCTCTCGATAAAGTACATAAGTTTGTCATGATTCACCGTATCAAAATAAGCTTTCATATCAATGTCTACTACGTATCTATACCCTTCTTTGTAGTACGTCTGTGCTCTTCTAATGGCATCATGAGCACTACGTTTTGGACGAAACCCAAAGCTATTATCCGAAAAGGTCGGTTCAAATAATGGTTGTAAGACTTGATTGATAGCTTGTTGAAGCATTCGGTCGATGACGGTTGGAATACCTAGTTTACGCTTTCCTCCATTAGATTTCGGGATTTCTACCCGTAAGACGGGAGAAGGTTTATATGTTCCATCTCGGAGTTGCGCTAGTAATTCCTCCCGATGTTCCTTCAAGTACGGAAGTAACTGTTCGCATGTCATGCCATCGACTCCAGCCACTCCTTTATTTCTGACAACTTGAAGGTAAGCAAGATTGAGATTATCCCTTGATAGGATTCTCTCAAACAGATTTACACCATTTTGATTGTTCTGTTCACCATGAAAAGTGCTACGCACTTCGTCATACCCTTCATGTTCCACATTATCTCTCTGACGATAGCCAGATTGTCCTGTTTTCTGCGATTGTCGCACTTTCCACACCTCCTAAAATGCTCAAAATTACTATTGTTCCGTCCTTCGTATCCTTGTCAGATGGGATACTACTATGACTTCGGCTGACTTCTTGTGATTCATCGAGATGTCACCACTTCGATTGTGCTGGCTCGTTCTCATTCAACTCACACTGCACCCTCACAAGACCTCCCCTGGTAAGA